>NZ_JAWSTH010000085.1:0-27732 GCF_033542075.1 Conexibacter stalactiti | reverse complement strand
GGGCGGCGCCTGTCGCGGCGCGGCGACCGTCTGGCGGTAGCGCGCGGTCGCCGGCGCGAAGCGGATCCCGCCGTGCAGCTCAGCGACGACCTCGTGGGCGCCGGGCGCGAGCCGGTCGAGCGGCTCGGAGCGGGCGACGCCGCCGCGCAGCGGCACCGGCCCGCCGTGGGCCGCGCCGTCGACGAGGAACTGCACGTCGCCCTCCACCTCGCCGGCATCACCGGCGCTGCCGGCGTGGGCGGTCAGCACGAGCGGCTGGCCGGCGGGCGCCGGGTCGGCCTCCGAGGTGATCGCAAGCGTCGTCGGCGCGCGCTGCACGTGGTAGGTCAGCGCGCCCCTGCTCGGCAGCAGGCTGAGCGGATCGCTGTCGTCTTCGTAGACGGCGGAGAGGCGGTGCGAGCCGACTGTGAGACCGGGGATCGGAGCCGACTCGGCGACGCCTCTGAAGACCTCCACCGGCAGCCCGACCGGCAGGTCGTCGGCGTAGAACTGGACCGTGCCGCGCGGCAGGCCGCTGCCCGGCGCGACCGCGGCGACGTGCGCCCGCACCACGACCGCGCCGCCGAAGATCCCCTGCGCCGGCACGGCCTCGACAGTCGTCGCGCTCGCGGCCGAGACGATCTGCTGCGTCAGCGTGCCGCTGCTGGAGTCGTAGCCGCCGTCGCTGCTGAACTGGACCGTGACCGGCGTCGGCTTCGCCGCCAGCCCGCCGGGGACCTGGCAGGTCGCGAGCGCGTCGCCGTCGCCGTCGTTGTCGTCGACGACCGGGGTCGGGCCGCACAGCGTCAGTCTGCCGGCGGTGAAGGTGACGGAGCCGCTCGGCCCGGCGCCGGCGCCGGCGCGCGCGACGGTCGCCGTCAGCTCGAACGGCTCGCCGTAGAGCGCCGGGTTGACGCTGCTGGTGACGAGCGTCGAGGTCGCCGCGGCGCCGACGTTCTGGATCGCGGCGCCGCTGCTGTCGGTGAAGCTGTCAGTGCCGTCGAATCTGACGAGCACGTCGTAGGCGCCGTCGGCGGTCAGCAGGGGGCTGACGACGCTCGCTCTGCCGTTCGCGTCGAGGCCGATCCCGCTCGCGTACAGCTGCGGCTGCGCGCCGGGCAGCGGCGAGATCGAGAAGGAGACCGTGCCCTGCGGCGTCGTCTGCGCCGCCGCCTGAGCGGTCACCTGCGCGGTGATCGTCGCCGACTGGCCGGTCGTCGCGGGATTCGGCGACATCGTCACGGCGGTCGCGGTCGCGGCCGGCTGCACCTGCTGTCTGAGCACGGGCGATCTGCTGCCCTCGTGGTCGGCGTCGCCGGAGAAGATCGCCTGGACGTCGTAGCTTCCGACCGGCCAGCCGCCGATCCCCAGCCGCACGGCGGCCGAGGAGGCGGTGCCGGTCGCGTCGACCGGCACCGGTCTGCCGAGCGATCTGTCGTCGAGCAGGAACTCGACCGTGCCCGACCAGTCGGCGAACGGCGCGGTGCCGGTCGCGACCTGGGCGCGGAACGTGATCGGCTGGCCAGCGACCGACGGATCGGCCGACGAGGTCACGTGCGTGACGGTGGTCGCCTTCGTGTTGGTCAGCTGGAAGGTCGCGCTGCTGGCGCCGGAAGCGCTCGCACTCGCGCGCCACGCGCCGGCGCTGCCGTTCGCCTCGAAGATCGGCGAGACGGCGATGCCGTCGGCGTTGGTCGCCGCGTTCGCGCTCGTCGGCGAGCCGCCGCCGGTGAAGGTTCCCGAGGCGCCGCCGCCGGGGAGCGAGAACGTGACGGTCGCGCCCTCGACCGGGAAGCCCTCGGCGTTGAGCACCTTCGCCGCGAGGCGCTGGGAGAAGACGGTGCCGACCTGGGCCCGCTGCGCGTCGCCGCCGCTGACGGTCACCTTCGCCGGGTGGGTGTCCCACTCGATCGTGACGAGGCCGTTGCAGGTCGCGGGGCCGTCGGGGTACTTGCAGGCGCGGTCGCTGGTGCCGAGCTGTGCGTCGATCCCGGCCGCGGCCCACGAGCGGCCGGCGCCGCCGCCTCCGCCGCCGCCCTCTCCGCCGCCGTCGCCGCCGGAGCCCGCGTACGGGTAGCCGCCGCCACCGCCGCCACCGCCGCCGCCCGCGCCGGCATGCTCGTCGCCGCCGGGCGTGCCGTTGCGCTGAGCGCGGCAGCCGCCGCAGCCGCCGCCTCCGCCCCACGTGCCGTGGCCGCCGTCGCCCTTCGCCGGGTTGGCGCTGCTGGCGCCGCCCTTGCCACCGCCGCCGTTGCCGTTGCCGCCGCCACCGCCGCCACCGCCGGCGACCAGCAGCGGGACCATGCTGCTGGGGCCGTCGTAGCGCAGCACGCCGCTGCCGCTGCCGCCGCCGAAGCCGTCGCGGCCGAGCAGGTCGCCGCCCTCGGCGTAGCCGCGGTTGCCGCCGGGCATCCAGCCGCAGCCGCCGTGGTCGTTGCCCCACGCGCCGACGCTGACCGCCAGCTGCTCGCCGGGCGTGACCGCGATCGGCGCGCTCACCCAGCCGCCCAGGCCGCCGGCGCCGGTGTGCTTGTTGTGACCGCCGGAGCCGCCCCAGGCGGTCACCGTGATCCAGTTGACGTCCGCCGGGACGGTGAAGTACTGGAACAGATCGGTGCAGTTCCCCGTGTAGGAGAAGGTCTGTGACGAGGCCCCCTGCTCGCGCGCGCCTCCGACCGGCGTCGCCACCAGCGTCAGGACGACCAGCACCATCCCCACGATGAGCGTCCGTGCTCGCATCGCGAGCAGTGTGTCAGGCGGAGGGCGGTCCTGCCACCGGACGTCGCCGCACGGACGCGGATTCCGGAGCGATCGCGACCTCCGGGAACTCCAGCTCGGTGCCGCAGCTGGTGCAGAGCGCGTCGTGCAGCTTGACGACCTTGCCGCAGCCGGGGCACTCGCGCCGCAGCTCGTTGTTGTCCCAGCGGTAGAGCAGCGCGGCGACGAGCCCTATGAACGGGACGCAGAAGGAGACGAGGAACCAGATGAAGAACGAGCTGCCCTTCATCTTCCCGACGATGCCGCCGGCGAGCCCGAACCCGAACAGGATGACGATGAACGCCATCAGCTCACCGTCGCTACAACAAGGTGTTCAGCGCCCACAGCAGGGCGCCGATCACGACGACGGCGATCACGAGCCACAGGATCCCGGCGAGGAAGCTCAGCAGGACCTTCGCGAGCACGACCACGACGATGATCAGGATCAGTGCGGCGACGGCCTTCTTGAGCAGCGACGGGCCGGTCTTCTCGGTCTCTGGTGTCGACATGACTACAGGGTACTCCCTCGCGTCGGCGTCTCTAGAGCCCGAGCTGCTCGCGCACGAGGCGGTTGACCTCGCCGCCGTCGGCGCGGCCCTTCGTCTCCCGCATCACGAAGCCGACGATCGGGCCGATCGCCTTCATGTTGCCGGCCTTCAGCTTCTCGACCGCGGCCGGGTCGGACTCCAGGGCGCGCTTGACGACCTCGGCCAGCTCGTCGCCGCCGCCGATCGCGCCGAGGCCCTCGGCCTCGACGATCGCCTGCGGCTCGCCGCCGTCAGCGACCAGTCGGTCGAGCACGGTCTTCGCCGCGCCCTGCGTCACCTGCTTGCCGCGCACGAGCGCGACGAGCTGGGCGAGCGCCGCGGGCGTCACCTTCGAGCCGGCGGGATCGTCGTCGCCGAGCCGCGCGACCAGCTCGCCGGAGATCCAGTTCGCCAGCGGCTGGGCCGCCTCGGAATCACCGTCGCCGGCCGCCAGCGCGGCCTCGAAGTAGTTGCCGAGGTCGATGCGGAAGGCGAGCAGTCTGGCGCTGTCGGCGCTCAGCCCGAGCTGCTGCTCGTAGCGCTCGGCGCGCTGGGCCGGCAGCTCCGGCAGCTCGCCGCGGGCCGTCTCGATCATCGCGTCGGTCAGCACGACCGGGACGAGGTCGGGCTCGGGGAAGTAGCGGTAGTCGTGCGCCTCCTCCTTCGAGCGCAGCGACGAGATCGCCCCCGACACCGGGTCGTAGTGGAGCGTCTCCTGCTCGACCTCCCCGCCGCTCTGCACGAGCGCGATCTGGCGGGCGATCTCGGCCTCCACCCCGCGCTCGAGGTAGCGGAAGGAGTTCATGTTCTTCAGCTCGGTCTTGGTGCCGAGCAGGTCGCTGCCGACCGGGCGGATGGAGACGTTGGCGTCGCAGCGCAGCGAGCCCTCCTCCATGTTCACGTCCGAGACGCCGAGCTGGCGCAGCGTCTCGCGCAGCAGCGTCAGCCACTCGCGCGCCTGCGCGGCCGATCTGACGTCGGGCTCGGTGACGATCTCGACCAGCGGCGTGCCGCCGCGGTTGTAGTCGACGACCGAGGCGTCGGCGCCGTGGATGCGGCCCGAGGCGCCGACGTGGATCAGCTTCGCCGCGTCCTCCTCCAGGTGCGCGCGGTGGATCCGCACGTCTCCGAGACGACCGCCCGAGCAGATCGGGATGTCGTACTGGGAGATCTGGTAGCCCTTCGGCAGATCGGGATAGAAGTAGTTCTTGCGGTGGAAGATCGAGCGCGGCGCCAGCTCGCAGCCGAGCGCCATGCCGACCATCAGCGCGTAGTGGATCGCTCTCGCGTTGACGACCGGGAGCGCGCCCGGCAGGCCGAGGCAGACCGGGCAGGTGTGGACGTTCGGCGGGTCGCCGAACGACAGCTCGCAGCCGCAGAACATCTTCGTGTTCGTTCTCAGCTGGACGTGGATCTCCAGCCCGATCACGGGCTCGTAGCCGCTGGCGCTCATGCCCGCACCGCCGATCCGTCGAAGCCGAGTGCCTGCTCCAGCACGTACGCCGCGTCGAGCAGGCGGTTCTCGCTGAAGGCCGGGCCGGCGATCTGGAAGCCGACGGGGAGGCCGTCGCTGAGGCCGTTGGGGATCGAGATCGCGGGGATCCCGGCCAGCGACATCGGCACCGTGCAGAAGTCCTGCAGGTACATCTCCAGCGGGTCGGCCGTCTTCTCGCCGAGTCTGAAGGCGACGGTCGGCGCCGTCGGCGTGACGATGAAGTCGAACTGCTCGAACGCCGTCGTGAAGTCCTCGGCGATCTTCGTGCGGACCTTCTGCGCGCGACCGTAGTAGGCGTCGTAGTAGCCGCTCGAGAGCGCGTAGGTGCCGAGCATGATGCGGCGCTTGACCTCCGGGCCGAAGCCCTCGGCCCGTGTACGGGTGTACATGGACAGCAGGTCGTCGGCCTCGGCGCGGTGGCCGTAGCGAACGCCGTCGAAGCGCGCGAGGTTCGAGGAGGCCTCGGCCGGCGCGATCAGGTAGTAGGCGGACAGCGCGTGCGGCGCGTGCGGCAGGTGCGTCGTCTCGACCGTCGCGCCGAGCTGCTCGGCGAGCGCCAGCGTCTGGTTGAAGGCCTCGCGCACGCCCGACTCGACGCCCTCGCCGGTCAGCTCCTCCGGCACGCCGAGGCGGATCCCCTTCAGGTCGACGCCCTTCGGCAGCTCGATCTGGTGCGGATGCTGGAGCGAGGTCGAGTCGCGCGAATCCTGGCCGACCATGTGCTTGAACAGCAGCGCCGTGTCGCTCACGTCGCGCGCGAACGGGCCGGCCTGGTCGAGCGAGGAGGCGAAGGCGATCATGCCGTAGCGCGAGATCGCGCCGTAGGTCGGCTTCAGGCCGACGATCCCGCAGAGCGCGGCCGGCTGGCGGATCGAGCCGCCCGTGTCGGTCCCCAGCGCCCACGGCGCCAGGCCCGCGGCGACGGCCGCGGCGCTGCCGCCGGAGGAGCCGCCCGGGACGCGGCTGCGGTCCCACGGGTTGCGCACGTCGCCGAAGGCCGAGTTCTCGTTGGAGGAGCCCATCGCGAACTCGTCCTGGTTGGTCTTGCCGAGCAGCGTCGTGCCGGCGGCGGTCAGCTGCTCGACGACGTGGGCGCTGTACGGCGGCCGGTAGCCGGCGAGGATTCTCGAACCGGACTGGCTCGGCACGCCCTCGGTGCAGAAGAGGTCCTTGACCGCCAGCGGCACGCCGGCCAGCGGCGCGGCGTCGGAGGCGGCCGGCGCGGCCGGCGTCTCCTCCGCGACCCAGGTGTAGGCGTTGAGGCCCTGTTCGCCGGCGGCCGCGTCGGCGGCGGCGCGCTCGCGGTAGGCGCCGAACAGCTCGTCGGCCGAGACGTGGCCGTGCCGGATCTGCTCGGCCGCGGCGCGGGCGGAGAGGGACAGAAGATCACTCATGAGTTACCTCCCCCGTGCGAGCGAGCCGCAAGGCGAGTTCGCACCAAGGGAACCGAGCCCTCTGGGCGAGTGTTTCCCGCGCTCATGAGCCGGCTCCCGGGCTCGGCACGCCGAAGCCGTCGTCGACGACCTCGGGCGCGTTCGCGAGCGCCAGCTCACGCGGCAGCGACGGGCGCGGCTCGTCCGGGCGCAGCGCGTTGACGACGTCGATCACGTGCGAGGTGGCCGGCACGTCGTCGAGCTGCAGCTCGCCGATCTTCTCGATGTGGTCGAGGACTGCGGAGAGCTCGCGCGACATCGCACCGACCTCGTCGTCGGTGAGATCGAGGCGTGCGAGCTTGGCGACGTGGAGTACCTGAGCGCGATCGATCATCGGCGCGGGAGTGTAGCGACGCTCAGGCCGGCGGCGACGGCTCGGAGACGCTCCGCTGCCGCACCGGCACGTCGGGCAGCGGCCCGCCCTCGATCCGCATCGCCAGGTAGCCGCCGTAGGTCACGAGCGCGCTGGAGAGAAGTCCCAGCCAGGCGCCGATCTCGACCGAGACGAACTCGTTCGGTCCGGGCTCGTTGATCAGCACCCGGTAGGCGAGCAGCACCGTCGTGACCAGTGCGATCGCGGTCGTGACCGGCGCGAGCGCCGACGGGATCGCCGGCGTCTCCTGCGTCGCGCAGGTGAGGAAGAGCGCCAGCGCCGCGACGATCGTCAGCAGCATGAACCAGCGCAGGATGGTGTGGCCGTGCCAGCCGTCAACGCCGAAGGGGCCGACGCTGTACCAGTCGGTCAGGAACAGCACGACAAGCAGGAGGACGCCGCCGGCACCGGCGATCCACTCGCCGCGCCGCAGGCGATCGGGGTCGATGCTCATGGTCGCGAGGCTACACGCCGCGCTGCAAGCGCGCAGCCGTCAGCGTGTTGCGCAGCAGCAGCGCGATCGTCATCGGGCCGACGCCGCCCGGGACGGGCGTGATCAGGCCGGCGACCTCGCGCACGGCGTCGAAGTCGACGTCGCCGACGAGGCCGGCGTCGGTGCGGTTGATGCCGACGTCGATCACCGTCGCACCGGGCTTGACGGCATCGGCGCCGATCAGCCGCGGCACGCCGACGGCGGCGATCAGCACGTCGGCGCGGCGGGCGACGGCGTTCAGGTCGCGGGTGCGCGAGTGGCAGATCGTGACGGTCGCGTGGCGCTGCAGCAGCAGCTGGGCGACCGGCTTGCCGACCAGCTCCGAGCGGCCGACGACGACCGCCTCCGCGCCCTCGAGCGGCACCTCGTGGTGGTCGAGCAGCTCGATCACGCCCGACGGCGTGCACGGCCGCAGCCCGGGGACGCCCTGCACGAGCCGGCCGGCGCTGACGGCGGTGAGGCCGTCGACGTCCTTGTCGGGCGAGATCAGCCCGATCAGCAGGTTCGAGTCGAGGTGCTTCGGGACCGGCAGCTGGAGCAGGATCCCGCTCACCTGCGGGTCGGCGTTCAGCTCCTGCAACTGCGCGACGACCTCGTCCTGCGAGACGTCGGCCGGCAGGTGGCGGTGGAGGTCGGCGATGCCGGCCTCGACGCACGCTCTGCGCTTGTTGGCGACGTAGACGGCCGAGGCCGCGTCGTCGCCGACCAGGAGGGTCGCGAGGCCGGGCGTGACGCCCGTCTCAGCTGTGAACGCGGCGACGTCGGCCGCGACCTGGTCGCGCACCTTGCGCGCGACCGCTCTGCCGTCGATGAGGGTGGCTGCCATGGAGGCGGCGGATGCTATCGGGCGCGTCAGCGGGAGCGCCGTGCGCCCGCCCGCCGCGTTCAGCGCTTCGTGATCGGCGCCAGGTCCGCCACGAGCTTGCGCTCGGAGTGGTCTCTGGCGAAGCGGATCACGACGATCCCGCCGGCTTCGACGCCGGTCACGACGCCCTCGCCGAAGGCGGCGTGCGTCACGTCGTCGCCGAGCCGGAAGGCGTCGCCGCCGGCGGCGGCGCCGGAGTCCCACCCTCCCCCGGGGATCGGACCGCTGCCCAGCGGCGAGAAGTTCGGCTTCGCGCCCCAGCTGGTCGCGCGCTCGCGCACGTTGCCGACGCCGAAGGCGGGGCGCTCTCTGCGGTCGGTCAGCCCCATCGGGACCTCGTCCACGAAGCGGCTGCGGGCGCCGAAGGTGCGCGAGCCGAAGACCGCGCGGGTGCGAGCGTAGGTCAGGTAGAGGTCGCGCTGGGCGCGCGTGATGCCGACGTAGGCCAGGCGCCGCTCCTCCTCCAGGCCGCCCTCCTCGATCGCGCGCTGGTGCGGGAAGACGCCCTCCTCGCAGCCGAGCAGGAAGACGATCGGGTACTCCAGCCCCTTCGCGTTGTGGAGCGTCATCAGCGTGACGAGGCCCTCGTCGTCTCTGCGGCCGTCGGCGTCGGCGACGAGCGCGATCTGCTGCAGGAAGCCGACCAGCGACGGCGGCTCCTCGCGCAGGTCGGTCGTCGAGTCGTACTCGGCGGCGACGTTGACGAGCTCCTCGAGGTTCTCGATCCGGCCCTGCGCCTCGATCGTGCGCTCGGCCTCCAGCGCGTCGAGGTAGCCCGACTCCGCCAGCACCTCTCTCAGCAGCAGCCCGACCGGCGGCCCGGACTCGACCCGCTCTCTGAGGATCCTCATCGCCCCCATGAAGCGATGGAAGGCCTTTCTCGCGGCCGTTCCGAGGCCGGGCACGGCGTCGGGGTCGAGCGCCGCGTCCCAGATCGTGATGCCGGCGGTGTTGGCCCACGCTATGACGCGCGAGAGCGAGGTCTGCCCGATCCCGCGCCGCGGCGAGTTGGCGATCCGCGTGAAGGCGACGACGTCCTGCGGGTTGACGAGCAGCGTCAGGTACGCCATGGCGTCCTTGATCTCGGCGCGCTCGTAGAACTTCGTGCCGCCGATGACCTGATAACCGATTTGCGCCCGCACGAGCGTGTCCTCCAGCACCCGCGACTGCGCGTTGGTGCGGTAGAAGACGGCGATCTCGTTGCGCGAGACGCCCTCGTCGACGATCCGCTCGATCTCGCCGGCGACGAAGCGCGCCTCCGCGTGCTCGTCCTCCAGCTCGCGCACCTTGATCGGGTCGCCGACGCCGAGGTCGGTCCACAGCTCCTTGCCCTTGCGACCGCGGTTGTTCGCGATCACGGCGTTGGCCGCGTCAAGGATCGTCTGGGTGGAGCGGTAGTTCTGCTCCAGCTTCACGACTCTCGCGTCGGGAAAGTCGTCCTCGAAGTTGAGGATGTTGCGGATGTCGGCTCCGCGGAAGCCGTAGACGGAGTTGTGCGTGATCAGTCCGTCCGCGACGAAGTTGTGGGTGTTCTCGACGTCGAGGTCGTAGACCGGGCGGTCGAGCGGCACTCGCTCGACAGACGCGACGACGTCGTAGCCGCAGTCGGCCGTGAACATCGCCATCCCCGGTCTCACCGAGGCAGCGGGTATGAACGGCAGGGTGGCGCGCTCGGCCGCCTCGCCGCGCGCGCCGAAGCGAGCCTGGCAGCGCACGCGCACATCGAGCACCTCGCGGATCCGCGCGACCGTGTCCATCACGGCGCCGAACTCCTTGAACACCGATTCGTAGCGCCAGCTCTGCGAGCCCGCCTTCGCCGGCCGCACGTTCAGGCCGATTCGCTCCAGCGCCGCGCGCGCCTCGGCGTCGCGACCACCGAGCGCGATCAGGTGCATCGGCGTGCGCCCGCGCCGGTCGGCGCAGAGCGTCACCGTCACGACGCGACGCCGGCCCTCGTGCGAGCGCGGCGTGAAGTGCGGGTGCTCCAGCGCGAAGCCCTCGTCGGCGAGCAGCGCAGCGCCGGCGGCGCGCGTGTCGAACTCCGAGAAGATCCGGTCGAGCAGTCGCTGATCGCCGACGAGTCCGTTCTCGCGGCCGTTGGGACGGGCGACGAACGGCAGCGTCGGCAGGCCGTAGCGCAAGGAGAGCACCGTCTCCTGCGCCCGCGCCTCGGCTTCGCGCGTGTGCGTCCCGACGACCCAGGCGGCGTCCGCCCCCTCGCCGCGCGCCCGCAGCGCGACGCCGACGACCGGCTTCACCTGGCCGGCGGTGTACGTCCGCGACGTGCCGATGCGGAAGCCTCTGTCGCCGCGCTGCATCAGGTAGGTCATGTGCAGCTGCGGCGTGATGCCGAGCCGATAGCCGGCGAAGTGCGTGTGCTCAGGGGTGCTGACGATCCGGCGCCCGCTCGCGAGGGTGATCGCGATCCCTTCCTCGCGCTCCGAGCGATGCGTGCGTGCGACACGAGCCGACCGCATGTCGCCGCTGCCGTGGCACGAGAGCACCTCCTCCCCCGCTCGCACCTGCTCGATCGGTTTGACGGTGCCGTCACCCATCGTCACGAGCGTGCCCTCGGCGAGGCACTGGTCGTCGTCGCCGACGACCGCGAGGTTTCTGTGCTCGCCCGCGATCAGCTGCAGCCAGCGGTACTGGACGTGGTTGGTGTCCTGGTACTCGTCGACGAGCACGTGGCGGAAGGCGCGGGCGTAGCGCTCGCGGACCTCCGGGAACAGCTCCATCAGGTTGACCGCGCGCACCAGCAGGTCGTCGAAGTCCATCGCGTTCATGCGATGCAGCTCGGCCTCGTAGAGCTTGTAGACGTCGGCGACGGTCTGCTCGAAGAAGGAGCCGGTCAGCTGGGCGTAGGCCTCCGCGTCGCGCAGCTTGTTCTTCGCGTCGGAGATCTCGTGGTGGATCGCGCCCGGCGTGAAGCGCTTGGGGTCGACGTCCAGCTCGTCGATGCAGCGCTTGACGAGACGGCGCGCGTCCGACTGGTCGTAGATCGTGAACGAGCGCGTGTAGCCGAGCCGGTGGGCGTCGGCGCGCAGCATCCGCGCGCAGGCGGCGTGGAAGGTCATCACCCACATCGCGCGCGTGCGGCGGCCGACGAGCAGCTCGACGCGCTCGCGCATCTCCTGCGCGGCCTTGTTCGTGAAGGTGATCGCGAGGATCTCGTCGGGGCGCGCCTGGCCGGTGCCGACGAGGTAGGCGATCCGGTGGGTCAGCACGCGCGTCTTGCCGGAGCCGGCGCCGGCGAGGATCAGCAGCGGCCCCTCGCCGTGCACGACGGCGTCGCGCTGGGGCTCGTTGAGCCCCGCGAGCAGCGCGTCGAGGTCTGCGACGTGGGCGGACACACGTTCGACGATAGCGAGCGGCCGAGACGGTGCGGCGTCCGGTCGCCGCCCCGCGCCGCTCAGCCGGCGCCGCTGGGGTTGAAGCCCTGCGGCAGGCCCTGCTCGTCGGCCTCGGGCGGGTTGTCGAGCAGCAGCCGCGGCACCGTCACGAATCTGTAGCCCTGTCTGCGCAGCTCGGGGATGATCCGCTCGACCGCCGCGATCGTCTGGGTGCGGTCGCCGCCGCCGTCGTGCAGCAGGATGATCGCGCCCGGGTGGACGTTGGAGACGACGTTCTGGACGATCGCGTCGACGCCCGGCTTCGTGTAGTCCTGGCTGTCGACCGACCACAGCACCGACAGCATTCTCAGTCTGCCGAGCACCTCGTGCGTCGTCTGGTTGTAGGAGCCGTACGGCGGCCGGAAGAGGCGCGGGTACGGCGAGCCGGTGTCCTCGATCGCCTGGGCGGCGTCGGCTATCTGTCTGCGCTGGTCCTCGGCCGACAGCGACGCCATCGCCGGGTGGTCCCACGAGTGGTCGTCGAGCGGCACGCCGGCGTCGATCAGCCGCTGCACCGTGTCCGGGAACTCGCCGACGTTCTTGCCGAGCATGAAGAAGGTCGCCGGGGCGCGCAGGCGCTCCAGCACGTCGAGCAGGTCGTCGGTGTCGACGCCGGGCCCGTCGTCGAAGGTCAGCGCGATCTGTCTCGTCTCTCTGCCGCCCATGCGGATGAACGGCGTTCTCGCGAGCGCTCTGTCGATCGCGGCGTTCTCGGCGGCGCGCTGCTCCAGCGACAGCGACCCTCTGCCGGCGCCGGCCAGGGTTCTCAGGTGGCCGAACCAGCCGACCTCGGTCGTCTCGACCTCGGGCATCGAGGCGCTGGGCTTGCTGCTGGCGCCGACGACCACGCCGAGCAGCAGCGCAAAGCCCGCCAGGCCGGCGAGCAGCGTCACGCGGCGGCGCCGGTAGCGCAGCTGTCTCGGGGTCGGGCGGGCCGGTCCTCGGATCAGCCGCAGCAGTTCATCCAGTCTCATACCGCACCCAGATGATCGCGAATCCGGCGGATGGGCGCGGTGTCGCGCCGTTCCCGCGCACGCTCGCGGCGGCGCGTCCACTACCCTTCGCCGCCGCATGGCACCCGCCGTCTGGGTCATCGTGCCGACCTACAACGAGGCCGGCCCCATCGAGCGCCTCCTGCGCTCCGCCGCCGCCCAGCTCGCACTGGCGGCCCCCGGCGACCATCGCATTCTCGTCGTCGACGACGGCTCGCCTGACGGCACCGGCGAGATCGCCGAGCGGCTCGGCGCGGAGCTGGGCGTCGTCGAGGTGCTGCACCGCACGGAGAAGGCCGGGCTCGGTCAGGCCTACCTCGCCGGCTTCGCGCACGCGCTCGAGCGCGGCGCCCAGCTCGTCTGCGAGATGGACGCCGACCTCTCGCACGATCCCGCCCACCTGCCGCAGCTGCTGAAGGCGGCCGAGCAGGCCGACATCGTGCTCGGCTCGCGCTACGTGCCCGGCGGCGGCGTGCGCGACTGGGGCCCGCTGCGCCAGCTGATCAGCCGCGGCGGCTGCCTCTACGCGCGGCTGGTGCTGCGGCTCCCCCAACGCGACCTGACCGGCGGCTTCAAGTGCATCCGCCGCGAGGTGCTGGAGGCGATCGAGCTCGACAGCGTCAGATCGCAGGGCTACGTCTTCCAGATCGAGATCACCTACCGCGCCGTGCTCGCCGGCTTCCGTGTGACCGAGGTTCCCATAGTGTTCCGCGACCGCACGCTCGGGACGAGCAAGATGTCACCGCAGATCGCGCGCGAGGCGTTCTGGCGCGTGCCGCAGCTGCGTCGCACCGCCCCGGCCGCGCTGGCGCGCGTCGCCGCGCGGCGCTAGCTGCGCAGCACTAGCCTCCGGCCGGATTCGGCCCGCGCGCCGGCCGCACCTGCGGCAGCTCGGGCTCCGGCAGCAGCTCGCCGTCGCCGACCGCGGAGGGATCGCCGCCGCGCTCGGCGAGCGCGCGTTCGAGCGCGCCGATGCGGCTCGCGAGGCCCTTGATCGCGTCGGCGACCGGGTCGGGCAGGTGGACCCAGTCGGCGTCGGGACCCTCCGGCCGCTTGCCGTCTATCCGCACCGGGTGGCCGGGATTGCCGACGACGGTCGAGTTCGGCGGCACGTCGTGGATGACGACGGTGTTGGCGCCGATCTTCGAGCCGTGGCCGATCGTGATCGGGCCCAGCAGCTTCGCGCCGGAGCCGATCGTGACGTTGTCCTCGACGGTCGGGTGACGCTTGCCGGTCGCGAAGCCGGTGCCGCCGAGCGTGACCCCCTGGTAGAGCGTCACGTCGTTGCCGATCACCGCCGTCTCACCGATCACGACGCCCATCCCGTGGTCGACGAAGAAGCCTGAGCCGATGCGCGCCGCCGGATGGATCTCGATCCCCGTGACGGCGCGCGAGAAGCCGGCGATCACGCGCGGCAGTATCGGCACGCCGGCCTCCGACAGCGCGTGCGCGACGCGGTGCGCGAGGATCGCGTGGACCCCCGGCCAGATCGCCAGCACCTCCGCCGGGCCGACGCCGCGCGCGGCGGGATCGCGCTCCTGCGCGGCGCGCACGTCCCTGCGGATCTCGCCGACGACACGCTTCAGCGTGCGAAAACCGACCATCTGCACAGCGTAGTCCCCCGCGGGTGCGCTACGGGGCGAAGAACGGCGTCGAGACGTAGCGCTCGCCGGAGTCGGGCAGGATCGTGACGATCCGCTTGCCGGCCGACTCGGGCCGCTTGGCGACCTCGATCGCCGCCCACGTCGCGGCGCCGCAGGAGATGCCGGCGAGCACGCCCTCGCGGCTGGCGAGCAGTCGCGCCGTTTCGATCGCGTCCTCGTCGTCGACCGCGATCACCTCGTCGAGCAGTTCGCGGTTGAGCACCGGCGGGATGAAGCCGGCGCCGATCCCCTGGATCTTGTGGGGCCCGGCGTAGCGGCCCGACAGCACCGCGGAGGTGCGCGGCTCGACCGCGATCACCTTCAGGTCCGGGTTGCGCTCCTTCAGGAACTCGCCGGTGCCGGTGATCGTGCCGCCAGTCCCGACGCCTGCCACGAGCACGTCGACTCTGCCGTCCATCGTCTCCCAGATCTCGGGCCCGGTCGCGCGGCGGTGCGCCTCCGGGTTGGCCGGGTTGGAGAACTGGTCGGGCAGGAAGACGTCGTCGCGCGTGGCCATCGCTCTGGCGGCGTCGACGGCCTCGTTCATGCCGCCGAGCGACTCTGTGATCTCGAAGCGCGCGCCGTACAGTCTCAGCAGCCCCTCGCGCTCGCGGCTCATCCCCTGCGGCAGCGTCAGCACGAGGTCGTAGCCCTTCGCGGCGCAGACGAACGCGAGCGCGATCCCGGTGTTGCCGCTGGTCGCCTCGACGATCGTCGTGCGGCCCGGCTCGATCCGGCCCTCGGCCTCGGCGGCCTCGATCATCGCGACGCCGATGCGGTCCTTGACGCTGCCGCCGGGGTTGAACGCCTCGAGCTTTCCGTACAGCTCGCCGGGTGTTCCGTCGGGCACGATCCGGGTCAGTTGGACCATCGGAGTGCGGCCGACGTGGTCGGCAATGTTGATCGGGATTCGCGGCATTGCCTCGGGAACCATAATGGTCGGCGATGTCGACCACCGCACGGACGCTTGCCACCGTCGCGCTGCTGGCCCTCGGGCTGGCCTCCGCGCCCTCCTCCGCCACGGCCGACGAGGCGCCGACCGCGGAGCAGATCACGCAGATCGAGCAGTACTACGAAAGCGGTGCGTGGGCGCGCGACACGGCGCGGGTGACGGCGCGTGCGACGCGCTTCCTGACGACGCGCGTGAGAGCGACGAGAGCGCCGCGAAGACTGGTCGCCGTCTTCGACATCGACGACACGGCGCTGTCGACCTACGACTGCATGAAGGCCGGCGCCTTCGCCGACGGCCGCCGCAGCGCCTGCGTCGTGCTCGACCCGCACCCGGCGATCGAGCCGGTGCGGGCGCTCGTCAAGCTCGCGCAGCGCAAGGGCGTCGCGGTCGCGTTCGTGACCGGGCGGCCGGAGTACATCCGCAGCGTCACGCTGTCGCAGCTGAGAAGAGCCGGCTTCGGCGGCAGATTCGAGCTGCTGCTGCGCCCGGCCGACGACCACCGCGAGTCGGTCGTCCCGTTCAAGGCGGGCGCGCGCAAGTCGCTGCAGCGCGGCGGTCGCAGAGTCATCTTCTCGATCGGTGACCAGCAGAGCGACCTCGACGGCGGCTTCGCGCTGCGCACCTTCAAGCTGCCGAACCCGATGTACGCGCTGCCGTAGCCCGGTCCGGTCTCCGGAGCGCTTGCGATCGCGCTGCGGAACTGTGGAGATCGTGTTGCGGATCCGTTAGAGGACACTCACTTTCCCCGATTCGAGGGTCATCAATGTGAATGAGGTCACAGATCCCTTGCGGGCGCAACGATCGTGCCGATAATGCGTTGTAGGAAGAGGAACCCGACCAGGCTCCCGATCCACCTCCGCAGGTCGTCTCGCAGGGTCCGCCCCGCGAGGTTTCACGTAAGTCCCTGACGCCGGCTGCGACCGCCGGCGTCTAGATGGGCCGCCCGAACCACCATTCGCATGGGGCTGCGCTCAGCGGTTCTCGTGCTGCCCTGAACACACTCGAGCCCCTCCTGAGCGCTATGACCCTCATCTCCATCGCCTCTTCCTTCGCGATCGTGCTCGGCTTCGCCGGGACCCTGCCCCACATCCGCACGATGGTGCGCAACAGATCGTCGAACGGCCAGTCCCCCACCGGCTGGCTGATCGGCATCGCCGTCAACGTCATGACCGGCTACGTCAACCTCGCCGGCCTCGGCGCGGTCATGCTCGGCATAGGGAACGTGGTCGCCGGCACCTTCGCCGCGATCGCGCTCGCCTGCGTCGTGCGTTACGCCCGACCGGCCGACGAGAGCGCGGCGCCGGCGCTCGCCGCCGTCCCCGACTCGCGCCCGCTGGCCGTCGTGCACGAGCTGCCGACCGGCGAGTTCCACGCGATAAAGCTGCTGATCGACGAGGAGCACGCGCGGCGCGAGAGCTTCCGCGGCGAGCAGCCGGCCGAGCCGGTCTTCGCCGACACGCGTGAGCTGGAGTTCGCCGCGGCTTAAGACGTGACGCTGGGACGGCTCGAGCCGTCCCAGTCGTGCGCGTCGCCGAGCGCGCGCAGCCGCTCCCGCACCGCCGGCTCGCACAGCGCGCCGGCGACGCCGGCGTCGAACAGCGCCCGCGGATCCGCTCCCAGCGAGCGGGCCGCGGCGTGCTCGTCGTCGAGCTCGCAGGCGAAGAAGGTCGGATCGTCGGTGTTGACGGTGACCGGCACTCCCGCGGCGAGCAGCCGTGGCAGCGGATGGTCCTCGGCGCGCGGGACGACGCCGAGGCAGACGTTCGACAGCACGCAGACGTCGAGCACCATGCCGCGGTCGGCCAGCTCGCGCAGCAGGCCGGGATCCTCGACCGCGCGCACGCCGTGGCGGATGCGGTCGGGCGCGAGCGTCTCCAGCGCGCCGCGGATCGACGCGGGGCCGGCGACCTCGCCGGCGTGCGGGACCGAGCCGACGCCGCCGGCGCGCGCGATCGCGAACGCCTCCGCGTACGGCTCGGGCGGGAACTGCGCCTCGGCGCCGCCGAGCCCGAGCGCGACGACGCCGCGATCCTTGTAGGCGACCGCCAGCCGCGCCGTCTGCTTCGCGACGTCGAGGTCGACGCCGCGCGTGATGTCGGGCGTCAGGCGGACTTCCAATCCGAGCTGCTCGCGCGCCGCCGCGGCGCCGTCGCAGAAGCCCTCGAAGACGGTCTCCATCGCGATCCCGGCGGTCAGCTTGTCGGTCGGCGAGAAGATCGCCTCCAGGTAGACCGCGCCGCGCGCCTGCGCGCGGCGGGCGTAGTCGAGCACCAGCTCGCGGTAGTCGCGCTCGGTCTGCAGCGCCGGCGTCGTCGCGAACCACGACTCGATGAAGTGGTCGAAGTCGCGGAAGCGCATGAACTCGCGCAGCTCCGCGGCGGTCGCGACCGGCAGCGTGAAGCCGTTGCGTCTGGCGGCGGCGAGCAGCAGCTCCGGTGAGACGGCGCCCTCGAGGTGGACGTGCAGCTCGATCTTCGGGTACGGCGCGACGACAGTCATCGCGCAAGGGTATTGCCTGGTGTCGGCGGCTTTCGATGCGGTACCCTGCCGACGGATGTTCCGCCGACTTCGCACACACATCGCCGACGCGCCGGCTGCCTAGCCGGACGCTCGGGCCACACGCCCGGCGTCCGCCGCAGCCGCCCGTTCATGACGATGTGGAGGAACCTCCAGTGACATTGTTTCCCGCCGGCATCGGCCGGCGTGACCAGCTCGACGAGGAGCTGCAGGCCGCGCGCACCGCGCTCGGCGAAGACCAGCTGATCCCCGCCCGCGTGCTGTCGCAGCACAGCGGCGTCTGGCTCGTCGCCGAGCCCGACCAGGCGACGCCGCCGCGGCTGGTGCACGCGCGCGCCAAGCTCAGAGGCGAGAGCGACGGCCCGCCGATCACCGGCGACTGGGTCGCGCTCGACACCGGTGACGCGATCGCCGCGGTGCTGCCGCGGCGCGGCACGGTCGTGCGGCGCGCCGTCGGCGAGGGCAAGGCGGACCGCCAGGTGCTGGCGGCCAATGTCGAGCTGGCGCTGGTCGCCGAGCCGCTGCCGGAGCCGAACGAGCGGCGCGCGGAGCGGCTCGTGGCGATCGCCGGCGCCGGCGACGTGCCGGTCGCGCTGCTGCTGACGAAGGCCGACCTCGACCCCGACGCCGACGCGACCGCGCTGCGGCTCGGCCGCTCGATCGGGATCGCCGACTCGATCGCCGTCAGCGTCCGCACGGGTGACGGGATCGGCGTCGTCCACAGCCTGCTGCCAGCGGGCGCCACGGCCGTCCTGCTCGGACCGTCCGGGGCGGGCAAGTCGACGCTCGTCAACGCGCTGCTCGGCGAGGAGCGGCAAGCGACAGGCGAGGTGCGCGAGTCCGACAGACGCGGCCGCCACACGACCGTCACGCGTGAGCTGCTGTCGCTGCCGCACGGCGGCCTGCTGATCGACACGCCCGGGATGCGCGAGGTCGGCATGTGGGACGGCGGCGTCGACGACACCTTCGAGGACATCGTCGAGCTGGCCGCCGGCTGCCGCTTCGCCGACTGCCAGCACGACACCGAGCCCGACTGCGCCGTCCGCGACACCGTCCCGGCCGAGCGGCTGGAGGCATGGCGCAAGCTCGCCAGAGAGCAGGCGTGGGTCGACGACAGACGTGCCGCCGCGAGAGCCCGCGAGAGCAGAGGCCGCTTCTACGAGCGGATCCAGCGCGAGGCGCGGCGGGCGAAGGGGCAGGACGAGTGAGGCGCGCGCGGCGAGCACCAGCGTGGCGCTGACGCTGCGCCCCGAGCGACCGGCCGACCTCGCCGCGGCGCGGCGGGTGCACGAGCGGGCCTTCCCAACGGCCGCCGAGGCCGACCTCGTCGACGCGCTGCGGGCGGCCGGGGATCAATCATGTGCCGGAGATCTGCCTCGTCGCGCTGCGCGACGGGCAGGTAACTACCCGCGCTTCGGCTTCGAGCGAGCCGCGCCGCTCGGCGTGCGCGCGCCGTTCGAAGTGCCCGACGACGCCTGGATGGCGCTCAGACTGCCGGCCTACCCGCCGCCGGAGCGGCCGCGGCCCGAGGGGGTCGTCGAGTACGCCGACGCGTTCGCCGCGGTCGGCTAGATGTAGTACATCGAGGCGCCGGCGTCGCGCGCCTCGCGCTCGATCACGTCGGCGACGGTCGTCTCCGCGAGCACGGCGCGGGCGGCCCCGGCGGCCTCGGCGAAGACGCCCTCGGAGTCGGCGCCGAAGGAGCCGTCGAGCAGCTCGACGATCTCCAACACGGTGATCTCGCCCGGCTCTCTGGCGAAGCTGTAGCCGCCCTTCACCCCGCGCTGGGACTTCAGCACGCCGGCGCGGCGCAGCACGGCGAACAGCTGCTCGAGGAACTGGACGGGGATCTCGCGGCGGCGCGCCAGCTCGGCGATCGGCACGGGGCCGGCGCCGCCGAGCCGTCCCAGCTCGGTCAGTGCGCGCAGCGCGTAAGGGGATTTGGTCGTGATCGAGATCATCGTGCGTTGCCTACCATCCACGATGGTATGGCAAAGACGAGACAGCTTGCGCACTGGATCGGTCGGGTTGGTCCGCCCCTCGCGCTGATGGGCGTGATCTTCTACCTCTCCGCGCAGCCGAACCTGAGAACCGAGCTGGGCACGATCGACCTGATCGGGCGCAAGTTCGTGCACATGGCCGAGTTCGGCCTGCTGTGGCTGCTGTGGCTGCGCGCGCTCGGCTGGAGCACGCGCGCGGCGTGGGCGGCCGGCGCGATCGCGGTCCTCTACGCGATCTCCGACGAGTTCCACCAGAGCTTCATCGACGGCCGCCAAGGCGCGCCACGCGACGTCGCGAT
Organism: Conexibacter stalactiti; assembly: GCF_033542075.1. Lineage (NCBI taxonomy): Bacteria > Bacillati > Actinomycetota > Thermoleophilia > Solirubrobacterales > Conexibacteraceae > Conexibacter > Conexibacter stalactiti. Next base: position 8,015 of record NZ_JAWSTH010000085.1, on the reverse strand, counting down.
CGATGTCACCGGGATCCTGCTCACCGCGCTGCTGTATTACCGGGTCCTCCTGCCGCGGCGGCGGCAGCTCAGGGCGGCGTAGCGGCTAGATCCAGCCGCGCTCGGTCGCGATGAGGACTGCCTGCGCGCGGTCGACGGCGCCGAGCTTGCCGTAGATGTTGTGCAGGTGCGTCCGCACCGTGCTGGTCGACAGCTCCAGCTCGTGCGCGATCTGCTTGTAGACCTTGCCTTGGCCGAGGCGCTTGAGCACCTCGGTCTCGCGCGTCGACAGCGGGCATGGGTCGAGTGCGCGCTGGCGGTTGCCGTTGGAGGAGTACGGCAGGTCGTACATGACCGAGCGCAGCTCCGCCGGGCCGATCCCGACGAGGCGGGCGGTCGACAGCATCTCGCTCGGCGAGACCGGATCGCCGTGGCCGTAGTGGGCGAGCATGTCCGCGAGCCTGACGAGCGCGGCCTCGCCGTCTGCGTCCTCGCTGTGGTGGCGCTCGATCGTCGAGGCGATCGCCTTCGGCAGCCCCCAGCGGCGAGCGAGCACGCCGCCGACGAGCGCGTGGTCGACGCCCAGCTCGCGCCGTTCGCGGTGGATCCGCTCCTCCGGCGTCTTCGCGTCGCCGTGGACCTGGCGCGGGTAGCCCGGGTAGGCGTGGCTGAGCACGAGCTTGCCGATGTCGTGCAGCAGCGCGGTCACCATCAGGCGATCGCGGTCCTCGTAGCCGAGCTCGGTCGCGAGCCGGTCGGCGGCGCGCTGCGTGGCGACGCCGTGAAGGCGGAAGCGCTCCGGCGTCCCCTCCCAGATCCCGCCGCGCTCGAAGAAGTCGAAGGTGCGTGCGCGGCTGGCGAGCGCCTGGACGGCGGCCGGCGACAGCACGCTGACTGCCTTCACGACCGAGTCGACTCTGCCCCGCGCTCTGCCGTCGACACGGTTGGCGAGCCGCAGCGTCGCGATCGCCAGCGCCACGTCGGACTCGACCGCGGCGACGATCTCCGCCGTCGGCGGGCGCTCCTGGGTGAAGAGGCGCAGGACGCGGTTGCGCGACTCGGCCAGCACCGGGAACGCCTCCAGCGCCTCGAAGGCGGCGGTCAGGCGCCGTCCGTGCCCCTCGTTGTGGTGGCGCGGGAAGCCGGGCTCCGCGGAGGCGGCCGCCGACGGAGTCGGGCTGGCTGTCAGTGTCGGTGGGTTCATGGGCGATCTCATGGCCTCGGACGCGGTCCGCGTGCGAGTGGATCAGCCCAGCTTCGGCACCATTGCCCGCTGTCCCGATCCGTTCAGGTTATCGGCACCACAGGCCCCTTAGTTGAGGGCTTCCGACGTTGACAGACTGTCGAATTTCTCAGGCGCGCTCGGATGTCCGCACAGAGCGGGCGCCCGGGCGCTCGCTTCACCCGACGCGGGCGAGCGCGGCGTCGATCCGGCGCACCGTCTCTTCGCGACCGAGCAGCGCGACAGACTCGAAGATCCCAGGTGAGATCGTCGTGCCGGCGAGCGCGACGCGGACCGGCTGGAAGACGTGCTTGGGCTTCCAGTCGTTGGCCTCCAGCAGGCCGCGCAGAGCCGCCTCGACGGACTCCTGCGTGAACGGCTCGAGCGTCGCCAGCGCCTCACGCGCGGCCCGCAGGCCGTCGAGGGAGCCCTCGACGCCGAAGGTCTTCGTCCACGCTCTCTCGTCGTCACCGGGACCATCGAAGAAGAAGCCGGCGAGCGGCCAGAAGTCGGCCAGCGTCTGGATCTTCTCGCGGCTGATCTCGACCGCGCCGCGCAGGCCGCCGCGACCGGTGAAGGCCTCCAGCCGCGCCGTCAGCTCGTCCACCGGCAGCTCGCGCAGGTAGATGCCGTTGATGTGGCGCAGCTTTCTCTCGTCGAAGACGGCCGGCGACTTGGAGATTCTCTCCAGTCTCAGCAGCTCGGCGAGCTCCTGCACGGTGAACAGCTCGCGCTCCGGGTCGAAGCCGGCGCCGAGCAGCGCGACGTAGTTGTTGACCGCCTCCGGCAGGTAGCCCTGGTCGCGCAGCTCCTGCACCGAGGCGGCGCCGTGGCGCTTGGAGAGCTTCTTGCCGTCGGGGCCGTGCAGCAGCGGCAGGTGGGCGTAGACCGGCGCTCTCTCCCCCAGCGCCTCGAAGACGAGCAGCTGCTTGGGGGTGTTGGAGAGGTGGTCCTCGCCGCGCACGACGTGCGTGACGCCGGCGTCGAGGTCGTCGATCGCGACGGCGAAGTTGTAGAGCACCGAGCCGTCGGCGCGGGCGATCACCGGATCGTCGATGTGGACGTGCTGGAAGATCGCGTCGCCGCGGATCGCGTCGTGCACGACCGTCTCGCCCTCGTCGGGCACGCGCAGGCGGATCGCGCCCTCGTCCTGCGGCGTGCCGCGGAAGCCGCGGTCGTCGCCGTGCTCGGCCTTCCACGCTCTGACGTCGTCGCCGGTCGCGGTCGTGCGGTAGGCGTGGCCGGAGTCGAGCAGCTGCTGCAGCGCCTCGGCGTGGCGCGCGGCGTTGGCGGTCTGGAAGATCGGCCCTTCGTCCCAGTCCAGCTCCAGCCATCTCAGCGCGTCGAGGATCTGCTCGACGTTCTCGGGGGTCGACCGTTCGCGGTCGGTATCTTCGATCCGCAGCACGAGTCTGCCGCCGCTGCCGCGCGCGAGCAGCCAGTTGTAGAGGGCCGTGCGTGCGCCGCCGATGTGCAGCGCGCCGGTCGGAGAAGGAGCGAATCGAACTTTCATGGAGTCAGCATGCTAATCGGCACCCACGTCTCGCAGGCCGGCGGTCTCGACAAGGCCGTCGCGCGCGGTGTCGAGAGAGGCTGTCGCTCGATCCAGATCTTCAATCAGTCGCCGCGGATGTGGAGACCGACGAACTACACCGAGGACGACTTCGCCGCCTTCAGAGCGGCGATCGACGACTCGCCGATCGACGCGGTCCTGATCCACGCGGTCTACCTGATCAACTGCGCCTCCGAGGACCCTGAGATCCGCACGAAGTCGCTCGCGTCGCTGAAGCAGTCGCTGCACGTCGGCGACGGGATCGGCGCCGATGTCGTGCTGCACCCCGGCTCGGCGCTGAGAGGCGAGGTCGGGCCCGCGATCAAGCGCGCCGGCGAGGTCTTCAAGGAGGCGCTGGAGGAGAGCGACCACAGCCTCCTGCTGCTGGAGGACACGGCCGGCACCGGCGGCACGCTCGGCCGCTCGTTCGAGGAGCTGGCCGAGCTGATCGACGCCGCCGGCGGCGGCAGACGGCTCGGCGTCTGCCTCGACTCCTGCCACCTGCTCGCGTCCGGCTACGACGTGCGCTCGATCGAGGCGCTGACGGAGACGCTCGACAGCTTCGACGAGATCGTCGGGCTCGGCCGTCTCGGCGCCGTGCACCTGAACGACTCGCAGACGCCGCTGGGCTCCAACCGCGACCGCCACGCCAACCTCGGCGAGGGCGAGATCGGCGAGGCCGGTATCGCCGCCTTCCTGTCAGAACCGCGCTTCGAGGAGATGGCGGTCGTGCTGGAGACGCCCGGCCCCGACAAGAGAGGGACGACGGCGGAAGAGATCGCCTACGCGCACAGATTGCGCAGAAGAGGGCTCCGGGCGCGCAGATAGCGCGGCCGCAAACGCATCACGCCGCCGCGCACGGGCGCGGCGGCGAAGGGCCGGACGCCCGCGAGGCGCCCGGTGAGGCGACTCAGGCCGCGGCCGTCTCGGGCTCGAGCATCGCCGAACCCAAGAGGTGGTCCAGCTCGGCTTGCAGCGCGGCGTTGCGGGAGACCTTGAAGGTCGAGCCCAGTCTCAGCAGGCGCGGGCCGCCGGAGGTGTGGATCTCCAGGTAGACGTGCGATTCGCCGGGGAAGTTCTCGATCACCGACTTGAGGTCGTCGATCACGCTCGCGCGCAGCGCGGTCGCGTCGAGCCGCAGGCGGAACGGCGGCGGGCCGACCGGCACCTTCGCCGCCTCCTCCTCGGCCGCGGCGACCTCTTCCTCGCTCGGCGCGAACAGCTCGGCGTCCTGCACGACGACGGTCGTCTTCGACGCGTCCTTGTGGTCGACGCGGCCGCGCAGCGTGATGACCGCGTCCATCTCGAACGCCTCCTCGGAGGCGGCCAGGACTCTGCCGAAGATCAGGATCTCGACCGTGCCCTCGAGGTCGTCGAGGGTGGCGAACATCATGTGGTCGCCTCTCTTGGTCCGCAGTCTCTTCGCCTGCGTGATGATCCCGCCGACGGTGACCCAGTCGCCGTCCTTTCTGTCCGACAGGTCGGCCAGCGTGCAGTCGACCTTCTGGCGCATCGCCGCGCGCACCGCCTTCAGCGGGTGGGCGGAGATGAAGAGGCCGATCGACTCCTTCTCGGCCGCGAGCATCTCGGCCTGGTCGAACTCCTCGGCCGGGATGCCGGGGTGGGTCGGTGCCGCGAAGGCCGCGGCCGCGCCGCCGCCCCCGCCGCCGTCGAAGCCGAGGTCGAAGATCGAGCCCTGGCCGATGAGCGCGTCCTGCTGCGCCTTCTGGCCGGCCGCCTGCGCCTGCTCCAGCACGCTCAGCATGCCCTTGCGGCTGGCGCCGGTCGAGCCGAAGGCGCCGCACTTGATCAGCGCCTCGATCGACTTCTTGTTGACGGCCTTGTTGTCGACGCGCTCGCAGAAGTCCCAGATCGAGGTGAACGGGCCGTCCTCCTCGCGGGCGCGCTTTATCCCCTCGACGGCCGCGTAGCCGACGCCCTTGACGGCGTCGAGGCCGAAGCGGATGTTGCCGTCGACGACCATGAACTCGTGGTCGGACTCGTTGACGTCCGGCGGCAGGATCTCGATCCCCATCTGCTCCGCCTGGGCGACGAAGAACGGGACCTTGTCCTTCGTGTCCATCACGGAGGAGATCAGCGCGGCCATGTACTCGGCCGGGTAGTTGGCCTTCAGCCAAGCGGTGCGGTAGGCGATCAGCGCGTAACAGGCGGCGTGCGACTTGTTGAAGGAGTAGTCGGCCGACTTCTCGTTCGTGTTCCACAGCCACTCGATCACGCTCGGGCTGGTGCCGGATGCACGGCAGCCCTCGACGAACTCAGGCTGCAGCTCCGCCATCGCGGCGCGGTTCTTCTTGCCGATCGCCTTGCGGAGGTCGTCGGCCTTGGCGCCTGAGAACCCTGCCAGCTGCTTGGCAATCTGCATCGCCTGCTCCTGGTAGAGGATCACGCCCTTGGTCGATTCGAGGATCGGGCGCAGGCGCTCGTCCGGGTAGGAGATCGCCTCCGGGTTGCGCTTGCCGCGCGCATACGTCGGGATCTGGTCCATCGCGCCCGGGCGGTAGAGGGCGTTGAGCGCGATCAGGTCCTCGAGCTCGGTCGGTCTGACCTTCTTGAGCGACTCGCGCATGCCCTCGGACTCGAACTGGAAGACGCCGACCGAGTCGCCGCGGGCCATCATGTCGTAGGTCTTCTGGTCGTCGAGCGGCAGCGTCGTCATGTCCGGCCGCGTGCCCGTCGAGCGCTCGATGATGTCGAGCGCGTCCTCGATCACGTCGAGGTTGCGCAGGCCGAGGAAGTCCATCTTGAGGAGGCCGAGCTCCTCGACGGGCTTCATCGAGAACTGCGTCACCGTTCGATAGACCTTGTCGCCTCTGGCGTCGCTGCCGGCATCGGCCAGCTGCAGCGGAACGATGTCGGTGAGCGGGAAGCCGGCGATCACGACGGCGGCGGCGTGGATCGACGAGTTGCGGACGATCCCCTCGAGGCCGCGGGCGACGTCGACGATCTGTCTGGAGACGGGGTTGGAGTCGACCTCGCCGCGCAGCGGCTCGCCCGGCTGGAGGCAGTCGTCGAACGACGGCGGACGGCCCATGATCGGGTCCGGGATCAGCTTCGCGAGCTTGTCGCCGGCGCCGTAGTCGTGGCCGAGCACGCGCGCGGCGTCGCGCGTCGCGGCGCGCGGGAACATCTTGCCGAAGGTGATGATCTGCGCGACCGACTGTCTGCCGTACTTCTCCGTCACGTATCTGATCACGCGCTCGCGGCCGCGGACGGAGAAGTCGATGTCGATATCAGGCATCGACACGCGCTCGGGGTTGAGGAAGCGCTCGAACAGCAGGTCGTAGGCGAGCGGGTCGACGTCCGTGATGCCGAGCGTGTACGCGACGATCGAGCCGGCCGCCGAACCACGGCCCGGGCCGACCGCGACGCCGTTCTCCTTCGAGTATCTGACGAAGTCCCAGACGATCAGGAAGTAGGCGTTGAAGCCCATTCTGTCGACGACCGCCAGCTCCATCTCCATCCGCTCCATCGCCTCGGCGGAGGGCGGGTTGCCGTAGCGGCGGTGCATCCCCTCCATCACGAGCGAGCGGAGGTAGGTTCTCTCGTCCTCGCCGTTGGGCGTCGGGTAGCTCGGGATCAGCTGGCCGCCGAGCGGGATCTCGACGTTGCAGCGCTCCGCGACCTCGAGCGTCGTCGGCAGCGCGTCCGGCCACTCGGCGAACGCGGCCGCCATCTCCTGGTTGGACTTGAGGTAGAACTCGTTCGTGTCGAACGTCATCTTCGGCTCGGCCAGCGTCGACTTCGTCTGAACGCACAGCAGCGCCGTGTGATGGTGGTAGTCCTCGCGGCGGAGGTAGTGGACGTCGCCGGTGCCGACGAGCGGACGGCCGACCTCGCGCGCGATCCGCACGATCCCCTCGTTCGCCTTGTCCTGGTCGGCGATGCCGTTCTTCTGGACCTCGAAGTAGACCTGGTCGCGCCCGAAGATGTTCATCAGGTCGTCGGCGTGGGCGCGCGCCTCCTCCGGGCGGTCGTTGATCAGCCGCTGGCAGAAGCGCGAGGCGAGGCAGCCTGTGAGGGCGATGATCCCCTCGGAGTGCTGCGACATGATCTCGAAGTCGACGCCGGGCTTGCCGCGGTGCAGGCCCTCGAGATAGCCGGTCGAGGAGAGCTTGACGAGGTTTCTGTAGCCGACGTCGTTCTGCGCCAGCAGCGTGAGGTGGTTGCGCTCGGTTCTGCCGCCGCGGAAGTGGCGGTCGTCGACGACGTAGACCTCGCAGCCGATCAGCGGCTTGATGTCGTGCTTCTTGCAGGCCTTGTACATCTCCACGGAGCCGTTCATGACGCCGTGGTCGGTGAGGCCGAGGGCGGGCTGGTCGAAGGCCGCGGCGCGGGCCGCGAGCGCGTCGATCTTGCACGCGCCGTCCAGCAGCGAGTACTCGGAGTGGACGTGGAGGTGGGCGCAGGCCTGGGCGGAGGAGGAACTCATCGAGGGACGGAGAATAGGCGGCGCGGCGGACGCCGTGCGGGATTCCCCGAGGGGTCTGGCGAGATCCCCTGCAAGCGCTACGTTCCGGGCGCGTCGGCGGCTGCCGGGGCCTCGGCGGGCGGCGTGACGGAGGCGTCGGAAAGGGCTTCGGGGAGCGCGGACGGGGCGGTTTCGCGTGGCGCGGACGGGGCGGTTTCGCGTGGCGCGGACGGGCCGGTTTCGCGTGGCGCGGACGGGCCGGTTTCGCGTGGCGCGGACGGGCCGGTTTCGCGTGGCGCGGACGGGCCGGTTTCGCGTGGCGCGGACGGGCCGGTTTCGCGTGGCGCGGACGGGCCGGTTTCGCGTGGCGCGGACGGGCCGTCTTCGGGCGGCGCGACGGCGGGCGCCTCCGCCGCGGTCGCGGCGTCGGCAGCGGTCGGCGGCGCTGGTGCGCTCGCGGGTGCCAACACCGATGCGGTGAAGCGCCCGATCAGCTGCAGCGAGACGCGCGCCTCCGGCGTTCCCGCCCACAGCGGCACGACGTGCGGCTGGCGCTCGAAGACGTGCAGCTCCGCGCGCGTGCCGGCGGCCGCGACGCGCTCGGCGACGGCGCGCGACTCGTCGAGCAGCAGCTCCGTCGAGCCGACCTGCACGTGCGTCGGCGGGATCGCCGCGCGCCACAGCTCGTCGGGCGCGAACAGCGGCGAGGCGCGCCAGTCGGCGGGGTCGAGCGCGGCATGCGGCGCGGCAGGTTCGAGCGCGGGCGCCGGCGCGGCGGGGTCGGGCGCGAGAGGCGGCGCGGCGGGGTCGAGCGCGAGAGGCGGTGCGGCGGG
>NZ_JAWSTH010000084.1:0-27800 GCF_033542075.1 Conexibacter stalactiti | reverse complement strand
ACCGACGCGCGCGTCCGCCTGGCCGAGGGCGACGCGGCGGGCGCCGCCGAGCTGGCGCTCGCGGCCGCCACGCTGGCTGCCGCCCACGACGGTGAGCTGGACGCGGCGCGGGCCCGGCTGCTGGCCGGTCAGGCGCTCGCGGCGAGCGGTCGCCGCGCCGCGGCGATCGAGCAGCTGACGCTCGCCGAGGAGGTCTTCGCGCGGCGCGGGATCGGCCTGCTGCGGCCGCTCGCGGTGCGCGAGCTGCGCGAGCTGGGCCGGCGCGTCGCCTCTCCCGACGGCGCGCTCAGCCCACGCGAGCGCGAGATCGCCGAGCTGATCGCGAGCGGCAGCTCCAACCAGCAGATCGCGGACACGCTCGTGATCAGCCTCCGCACCGTCGAGACGCATGCCCGCAGCGTGCGGCGCAAGCTCGGCGTCGCCAGTCGCGCGGACGTCGCCCGCGCCCTCTGAGCGGCCGCGGTCGCGTGCGCTGTGAACTAAGTGAGTGGTGCGTCTCCCTCGATGTGATCGGCCGCCGTCAGTTGATCTTTAGCTCAACCCAGAAGCACTGACAAATTGAAGAATTCACAACGCACGGACGACGCCAGTTGTGTCATGGTATTGACATGTCTCCGGTCTCCCTGCGCGCTCTGTCGCGCGGGGCGCGTCGTCGTTCCGTCGTCGTGCCCCTCCTCATCTCAGCGCCGCTGGCGTTCGCCGCGCTCCCCGCCGCCGCTCAAGCCGGGTCCTTCACGCTCGGTGGCTACGGCTGCGCCGGCAACGAATGGACCGTCCCCGATGGGGTCACCAGCATCAGACTGGTCGCTCAGGGTGAGCGGGGCGGCAACTCCGGCGGCTACGGCGCCCGCATCACGGCCTCCGTCGACGTCACGCCCGGCACCGTCCTCTACGCCTGCGTCGGCGTCAACGGCGGCGATGGCGGCACCGGGCCCGGTGGCACCGGCGGCGGTGGCGGCGGCTACACCTCGGTCAGCTCCCATGCCGACGGCAGCATCCCGTGGATCGTCGCCGCCGGCGGCGGCGGCAAGGGCGCCGGCCCCAACGCCGGTGACGGCGGCGCCGCCGGCACCTACAACACGGAGGCCGGCAGCGGCGTCGCCTCCGGCAGCGCCGGCGCCGGTCGCAGAACGGATGGGAGCAGCGGCGGGGCGGGCGGCGTCAACAGCGCCGACGCGAGCGCGAACGGCACCGCAGGGCTGAGAGCCAGAGGCGGCGACGGCGGCAGCAGCGCCGCCGGCCCCGGCGGTGGCGCCGGTGGCGCCGGCGTCTGGGGCGGCGGTGGCGGCGCCGGCTCGGCGACGTCCGAGGACGGCAGCGCCGGCGGCGGTGGCGGCTACAGCTTCTGCGGCGCCGGCGCGACCGGCTGCGCGAGCACGAACGACCCCAGCAGCCCCTCTGTCGAGTTCAGCTGGGCCGAGCCGGTCGCCACGACGACGACGGTCTCGCTCAACACGAGCAGAGCGATCTCGGGCCATGCGGTCAAGCTCAGAGCGACGGTCTCGCCGGTGCCGAGTGGTGGCACGGTGGCGTTCACGGTCGACGGCAACAGACAGTGGGACTGCGACGCGGTTGCGGTCGACACGACGACCGGTGTGGCCGAGTGCGACACGAACATTCCGGGTGCGCGCGGCGCGCACAGCGTGAGAGCGGTCTACTCGGGCGTCTCGTCCGCGTTCGACGGCTCTGATGACGATGAGAGCTTCACGGTCTATGGGGGTGTCCCGTCGGTCTCGCCGAGCCCGACCGCGGCCTTCGGCGAGGTCGAGCTTGGGAAGAGCACGACGAGACCGATCACGGTGACGAACGTGGGTGATGCGGACCTGACGATCGATGAGATCGACGGCATCTACATCGCTGAGTATGAGCCGCGTGCGCGGCCGCCGAGAAGCACCGAGTTCATCGCGCTCGATGATCAGTGCACCAACAGAACGCTTGCGGTTGGCGCGAGCTGTGTGGTGGTCGTCAAGTTCTCGCCGAGAGCGCTTGGTCAGCGGACGGCCGTGATCGATGTGTACAGCGATGCGTGGGACGGCACCGACGAGGTCGAGCTGACCGGTGTCGGTGTTGAGGCGAGACCGGAGCCGGAGCCGAAGCCGGAGGAGAGAAAGCCGGAGACGCCGAGCACGCCGGTCACGCCGGTCACGCCGGTGCCGAGCCCGGTCCAGCCGCCGGCCGTGCCGACCGCGCCGGCTCCGCCGGCGGTGCAGACGAGAGCGCCTCCGGCTGTCGGTGCCTCGGTCGATCTGGGCGTCAGCAGAGGCGCGCAGGTGACCCAGAACGGTTCCGTCAGACTGCCGCTGGTCTGTCCGGTCGGTCAGCCGTGCCGGGTGTCGGGCACGTTGACGCTGGCGCTCACGGGCGGTCAGGCGCGTGCGGCGGCGGCGACGAAGACGCGCGTGCTCGTGCGCTTCAGCGGCATCAAGGTCGCTGCCGGCAAGACGAAGACGCTGTCGCTGAACCTGCCGGCCGCGTTCGTCAAGGCGCAGCAGGCGAAGGGCGTGCGCAGGCTGCGCACGACGCTGACGGTCAAGACGACGCTCGGCAGTGGCAGAACGGTCACCAGACGTCAGGCGATCACGCTGCTGATCCCGCGCGCCAGAGTCGCGCAGAGAGCGGCTCCCCAGCCGGCGCAGCGCCCCTCGTTCACCGGCTGAGCCGCTTCCAACAAACCCCGCACCACCGGCGCGCCGCTCCCTCACCGGGGCGGCGCGCCGCGTTTGCGGCGGCTACGGCGCGAGCCAGCCAGCGTCGAGCTGCGGCAGCAGGTACGTCCGCAGATAGGCGTCGGTGTCGTCGTCGTAGTGCGCGCCCGGCTGCTCGATCCGTCTGATCGGGAAGCCGGCGGCGGCCATCGCATCCGTCTCGCTGCGGACCGGGCCGATCGGGTAGACGGCGTCCCCGGTCTGGGCGAGGTGGACGACGTTGAACCGCCACGCCGCGGCGGCCAGCGACGCCGCCTGCGTCGAGCCGGTGTCGCGGAACGGCGCGGTGTTCTGCGCGAGCAGGCCGGCGAACAGGCCGGCGTTGTAGAAGGCGGTGCGGTAGGCGAGGTCGCCGCCGGACGAGTAACCGCCGATCACGACCTTGCGCGGCGCGATGTTGAAGTGCGTCTTGACGTCTGCCAGCGCGCCCAGCACCTTCGCCGGGTCGCTGTTCATGTCCCAGCAGGCGCCGTCGCGACCGCCGAGCGAGAGCGAGATCCAGCTCTGGGCGCCGCCGGGCGAGATCATGTAGGTGTCGCCCTCGGCTTGGCCGCCGCAGCCGTGCATCCACAGGAACAGCGTCGTCGGGGTCCGGTGCGTCGCGTCGTAGGAGGACGGCACGAACAGCCAGTAGTCGCCGGGCGCGTAACGGAAGACCGTCTCCGGCGTGAACGCGATCGGCGCGGTCGGAACCGATGATGGCGGGGCCGGCGGGGTCGGGACGGGCGGCGTGGGCGGCGCCGGGGCGGGTGGGGGCGGACTCGGCGCGGGCGGCGGCGTCTGCTTCGGCGCAGGCGCGGGTCCGCTTCGTCTGAGCGTGACCCTCCCGAGCGAACGGCAGTTGTTGCGCTCGCTCCGCTCGTCCACGCGCTTCGACGTATCGGCGCAGACCGACGCCGCGTAGGTGCCGGCGGCCAGGTTGCGCGGCAGCACGACCGCGACCCGCCGCGTGCGCGCGGTGCCGGCGGCGATCGCCGGCACCGCGAACGGCTGCAGCGAGCGCGTGCCGCGCCTGCCGGTCCGCAGCGCGATCGTCGCGCGGGACGCCGGCGCCGCGGCGCTGCCGCGGTTGGCGAAGGTCACGCTGGCGGTGGCGCCTCTGACCGAGCCGTTCGCGACGACGAGGTCCGGCAACGCGCGCGCGGGGCGCTGCTTCGCGGCGAGCGCCGTCGACGGCGCGCTCGCCGCCGCCACCCCCATAGCGGCGACGGCGAGCGCGGCCATCGCTCTCTGGTGCGTCCCTTTCACCGCCGCGCATCCTCCCCGCGCGCGGCCGACGGCGCATCAGTGGGCGACCCTGGGGTTTCGGTGTCGCCGCCGAGCGCCGCCGCGAGCCCGCCGCGCGCGCCCTGGCCGGCCAGCCCCAGCTTTCCGTACGCGTGCGACAGGTGGGTCTCGACCGTCTTGACGCTCACGTACAGCTCCTGCGCGATCTCGACGTTCGTCTGCCCCGCCGCCGCGAGCCGCGTGACGCGCAGCTCGGAGACGGTCAGCGCCTCCGCTCCGGTGCGCGCGATCCGCCGCGGCCGTCCGCCCGCCGCCAGCAGCTCCTCGCGCGCGCGCACGACGAGCCGCTGGGCGCCGCAGCGGTGCGCCAGCTCGATCCCCGCCGCCAGCTGCTCGCGCGCCTGCACGCGCTGCCGCGTGCGCCGCAGCGCCGCGCCCAGCTCGACGAGCGCGCGCGCGTGCTCCAGCCGCGCCTCCGAGCGCTCCAGCGCCGCGACCGACTCGCGCAGCAGCTCGATCCCACGCGCGCCGCCCTCGACCAGCGCGGCGCCGCGCAGCGCGACGCCGAGCGTGCGCGGCAGCCCCAGCCGGCGCGCAAGCGCGACCTCCTCCTCGACCAGTCGCAGCGACTCGTCGCGCCGCTCGGGCGGCAGCGCCAGCGCGAGGTCGGAGCGCCACGCCATCTGGCTGGGCCCGAACCGCAACGGCGTCAGGACCTGGCCGGCCGCCTCCAGGTCCGCCAGCGCGGCGGCGCGCTCGCCGCGCTCCAGCCGCAGCCGGCCGCGGCCGGCGAGCAGCAGCCCGCCGGTCGAGGTGCCGAGGAAGGTCGGGTCGAGCGCGAGCGTCTCGGCGATCGCCGCGACGTCATCGACGCCGGGGCGCTCGACCAGCACGTCGAGGAAGACGTAGAAGACGTTCGCGATCCACATCGCGACGTTGGCCTGGCCCATCACGTCGAGCAGCGTGCGCAGGTCGGCCTCGGCCGCCGCGAGGTCGCCACGCAGGCCGACGACGTGGCCGCGGAAGGCGGGGCCGCCGAGCAGGCCGAGCAGCTCGCCGCTGCGCCGGCCCTCGCGCTCGATCAGCGCGGCGACCTCGAGCGCGCGGTCGTAGCTCTCGGAGTAGGCCAGCGCCATGAACAGCTGCGCGCCCGCCCAGCCGCCGGCCGGGCGGCCGTTTGTCAGGACGCCGCGCGCGAGCGCCCGCTCGGCGAGCGCGCGCGCCCGCGCCGCATCCTCGCAGCGCTGGGCCGCCTGCGCCGCGAGCAGCGCGGTCATCGCCTGCGCCGCCCAGCTCGGGCCCTCCGCCAGCCGCTCGAAGTGCGCGCGCTCGCGCTCGAAGTCGCCGACCAGATGGGGGTCGTTGGCGGCGACCGCGAGCCGCAGCGCCTCGATCTCGACGAGCAGCTCCGGATCGTCGAGCACGTCGAGCGCGCCGGCGATCAGCGCGCGCGCCTGCTCCCACTGCCCGGACGTCGCGAGCAGCTCGGCGAGCGCGGCCGTCGCCGCGATCCGCAGCCGCGGCTCGTCCGCGAGCGCGACCGCCTGCGAGAGGTGCTCGACGCACTGCGGGTCGCGGATCGCCATCTCGGCGAGACCGAGCCGGTGCAGCAGCAGGGGACGCGGCGGCTGCGCGGCCTCCTCCTCCAGCGCGCGCCGCAGCAGCCGGATCGCGGCCTCCGGCGCGGCCCGCGACGACGACGTCTCGGCGGCCGTGAGCAGCGCGGCCGCGACGGCGTCGGAGCCGGTCGGGCGGGTGGCGGCGAGGTGCGCGGCGACCGCCTCGGCGGGCGCACCCGCGGCCTCCAGCACGCGCGCGGCCGCGGTGTGGGCGGCGTCGCGCTCGGCGAGCGCGAGGCCGTCGTAGACCGACCGCCGCACGAGCGGGTGCACGAACGCGAACGGGTCCTCCGTCGCGAGCACCTCGATCTCGCGCAGGCGCCGCGCGATCCGCGTCGCGCTCGCCAGCTCGACGCCCGCGAGCCGCGCCGCGAGCGGCAGCGCGCCGCCGTCGCCGAGCACCGCCATCGCGTGCGCGAGCGCGGGCGCCCGCGGGCCGACCTTCTCGACGCGGCGCCCGACGCGCGCGGCGAGCGTCGGCACCGACGCCGCCGCGACGACGTCGGCGCCGAGCGCGCCGTCGCCGTCGAGCGTCCGCAGCAGCTCGCGCAGGTAGAGCGGGTTGCCGGCGCTCTCGACGTGGCAGGCGGCGCAGGCCGCGTCGGTCGCCGCCGGCACGTGCGTGCGCACGAGCGCGGTGACGGCCGCCTCGCTCAGCGGCCGCGGGACGACGCGCGCGTCTCCCGCGACCGCGCGCAGGTCGTCGATCAGCGCCGCCGGCGCGCCGGGCTCCTCGGGGCGCAGCGCGATGACGAGCACGATCGGCAGGTCCTCGATCCGCCGGCCGAGGTGGCCGAGCGCGTGAATCGACGCGTCGTCGGCCCAGTGCACGTCGTCGACGGCGATCAGCAGCGGCCCGGCCGCGGCGACGTTCGAGGTCAGCCAGTAGATCGCGTTGAGCGCGGCGAAGCCGGCCGCCGCGCGCTCGGCGTTCGGCCCGTCGGCCGCGGGCGCGACGATCCACTCGGCGGGCGCGGCGGCGCCGGTCAGCAGGCGCGCGCGCTCGGGGCCCGGCAGGCCGTGCAGGAACGGCTCGAACAGCTGGCGCACGCAGCCGAACGGATACTCGCGCTCGAACTCGCCGGCGATCGCGCGCAGCACGCGCAGGCCCTCCTGCGCGGCACGCTCGCGCGCGGCGCGGACGAGCGTGCTCTTGCCGCTGCCGGCCGCGCCCTCCACGAGCAGCAGCCGCCCGCGGCCGGCGCGAGCGGCCGCGATCGCCTCGCCGATGTCGGCAAGCTCACGATCGCGTTCGAGTACTGACTCAGTGCCTTTCGTCACGTGGCGCAGCAGCGTTGCTCCGGGTCGTGGTGCAAGAGAGTAGCCACGGTCCGGTGCGACGGCGAGCGAAAGTTCGGGGTCGCCTCCCGATGCGAAGCGCGTCAACGGTCTGGCAGCGTCACGCCACATGCCCCGACGCCGTTCCCGCCGTCTAGCGGTCCTGCTCGCGCTGTCCGTCGCCGGCATCGTCGCGCTCGTCCAGGCCGCGGCCGCGCAGGCCGCCGCGCCGCTCGCCGCGCAATGGCCGCTCGACGCCGCCGCGACCGCCGGCGGCTTCGACACCACCGACGACCTCTCCGGCAACGGGCTCGCGCTCAGAGGACCGGCCGGGACGGTCAGAGTCGGAAGCGCGCAGGGCAAGTTCGGCGGCTACCTGTCGAGCGCGAACACGACGACGCTGCAGGTGACCTCGCCGCTGCTCGCACCGGCGCAGCTCACGCTGCTGGCGTGGATAAAGCAGAACGGCGAGCCCGGCGTGCTGCGCTACATCGCCGGACGCGGCGACGACGGCCCGACCTGCCTCGGCTCGTCCTACGCGCTCTACACCGGCTACCCCGGCAGAGCCGGCCTGCGCTTCTACGTGCGCCAGCCCGGGCCGACCGCGGAGTCCGTCCTCAGCGACGCGCCGCCGTCGGCGGCTGTCTTCGACAACAGATGGCACCTCGTCGCCGGCACCTTCGACGGGACGTACATGCACTTCTACGTCGACGGCGTCGAGGTCGGCTCGCCGAAGCCGGCGACCGGGATCAGCTACGCGCCGCCGATCATCGCGTCGAACTTCTACGTCGACGGGTACTCGCCGAGCGCCGGCTGTCTCGGCGCCTCCGACTTCCCCGGCGCGATCGACGAGCTGCGCGTGTACGACCGCGCGCTCACGCCGACCGAGCTGGGGCGCCTCGCGGCCGCGCCCGGCCCGGACGCTCCAGCGCTCGTGCCGGACGGCGGCACCGGCGGGCCGCCGCCGACCTCGCCGTCGCCGCCTCCGGGTGCGCCGGGCCCGCCGTCGCCGCCACCGGACGGACCGGGCCGCGCGACCGTCATCTTCGGCAGAGCGGTCGGCAGCCAGCGGCCGGGCACGACCGTGCTCGACGCCTCCGGAACGAGCGGCGCGACGCAGCTCGACTGGGACCTCTCGGGCGACAGAAGAGCCGACGTCTCCTGCCCCGCGAGCCAACCGTTCCTCGGCGTCTCGGTGCAGCGCTCGACGACCGCGAACGTCGGCCTCAGCGCGCTCGGCGGCGCCCGCATTGCCGCGACCGGCGGCACCGGCGGGTCGTTCATCTCCTCGAGAATCTTCCTGAGAGGCATCGACCCGTCGAGCGCCCTGTTGAGAGTCGCGCCGAGAGTCGCGCCGCCTGACGTCGCCGTCTGCGCCAGAACGTTCGGCGCGCTGACGGCTGCCCCGATGAAGTTCTGCGAGCAGCAGACGGTCATCTGGGGGCTGATGTCCGCGCAGGGCTGCTTCATACGCGAGGAGGACGAGGGCGAGGTGCCGGCCGGCGAGCGGGCGCTCGTCAGATCCCACTACGAGTCCGCGAAGGTCTCGGCCGTCGTGGTGGCGATCTGCAACCAGGCGGCGAGAGGGCTGAAGCCGCAGTCGCTCTGCGACGAGGCGCGCGCGTTCTTCAGAGTGATGCCGTACGACGTCTACGTCGCGAAGGGGACGGTCGACCTCAACGGCATCAAGATCGCGCCGCGCTCCGGCTCGGCTGTGGTCGTCTTCCCGCGCCTGAACCGCCTCGTCGCCAGCAACGCGAAGGTGACGTGGGGCGGGACGACGGTCCGCACCGGCCAGCTCGACCTCAACTTCAAGAACGACGAGAGCGTCACCCGCATCCACTTCACGGGCGGGGGCAGCAAGGACTGCGCCTGCGGCCGCAGCTTCTCGATCGCGCGCTTCGACGGCCGGCGGGGGCTGCCGGACATCGGCGGCTTCAAGCTCGACGGCTCGATCGACCTCGCGCTCGAGGGGATCGACGGGCGGCGCTACTCGTCCGGCATCGTGCAGCTGCGGCTGCCGCCCGAGTTCGCGATCTTCGGCGGCAACCCGCCGAGCGCCAGCGTCCGCGTGCTCGCGCAGAACGGCACCGGCCTGCAGACCGACAACCTCGACATCTCCGTGCCGGAGGCCGCGATCGGGCCGGTCCGCCTGACCGACGTGCGCTTCCGCTACGCGGCCCGCGGTCACATCGACGGCAACACGGATCCGAACTCGACCTGCGACCGCGACGAGTGGAAGGCGCAGGCGCGGGTCTACCTCACCGGCGGCGGGGGCGATGCCGGCTTCAACTTCGCGCCGCCGCCCGCGCAGAACGGGATCGGCTTCTGCGACGGCGCCTTCCACCACTTCGGCGGCGCGCTCAGATTCGGCGGGCCGATACCGCGGCCGCAGATCTTCCCCGGCGTCTTCCTCGACGAGCTGAGCTTCGCGATGCAGCTGCGCCCGCTGCTGATCCGCGCCGGCGGCAAGCTGAGCGTCGCCGACATATCGCGCGTGACCGGCACGCTGCTGATGGTCTTCGCGACGCCGCAGCAGCCGTACACGCTGACGCCCTCCGACGCCGGCCCCGAGCTGCGGCTGCTCGCCGGGCGCCGCTTCGACTCGACGACGATCGCCGGCGGCGGCGCCGTCGACCTGAAGTTCCCCGGGATCGGTTACCTGCCGGTCGCCTCGGCCGCGGTCATGTACTCCTACCCCGACCACATATACGCGGGCGGCGAGGTGCGGATCGTCGGTCCGGGGATCGCGATATACGGGCACGCTGCGATCGAGGCGCTGCTCAACCGCGGACTGTTCACCTCCGCGATAGGCGGCAAGGCCTGCCTCGCGGGCGTCAAGAAGGGACTCTGCTTCGGTGGCGACGGCTGGGTCACCAGCAAGGGCATGGTCGCCTGCCTGAACCTCTTCGACACGCTGCACCCGGGCGCGGGGATCGTGTGGGCGACGCGACGGGTCACGATCTGGCCGTTCGACGGCTGCAAGCCGAGCCGCTATTGGGTCACGTTCGACCGGCGGGCGGTCGCGCGCGCCGCGGCGGCCGGCGACCTCTCGTTCACGGTCGAGCGAGGCGAGACGATCAAGAACGTGCGCCTGCCCGGCGACGGCGCGGCCCCGCAGGTGCGCGTCACGACGCCGAACGGCGAGACGCTCGACGTCAGCGGCGACGACTGGGCCTCCTCCGCGCACATGCGCGGCGTGCGCGACGAGAAGGAGCACGTCACGTACATAGGAGTGTCCGGGAAGACGCCCGGCAGATACACGGTCACGCCGCTCCCGGGCTCCGCTCCCGTGCGCACGCTGGAGGCGACGCGAGCGGGCTACGACACGCACTTCGCGGCGCGTGTCGCGGCCGCGCCCGGACCGGCCGAGCGCAGCGCGACGAGCGCGGCGCGCGCCGTGCGAGCGGGCAGCCGGCAGGTGCTCACCTACGACGCGCGCAAGCGCGGCGGCGGGCAGCGCGTGACGTTCGTCGAGCGCGGCGACAACCTGATGAATCCGCTCGGGACTGTCACCGGCGGCCGCGGGCGGATCGTCTACACGCCGGCGCCGGGGCGCCCGGAGCGGCGCGAGATCGTCGCGATGGCGACGGTCGACGGCACGCCGATCGCCGACCAGACGCTCGACTCCTACCAGTTCGGCGGCACGCCGCGGATCGGCGCGCCGCGGGCGGTGCGCGTGGTGCGCCGCGGCACGCGCCTGACCGTGCGCTGGACGCCGGTCCCGGGCGCGCGCGGCTATGGCGTGGTGCTGCGCTACGGCGTCGGGAGAGAGCGCCAGCTGACGGCCGTCGCCGGCAAGCGGTCGCTGACGATCGCCCGCGTCCCGCTGACCGAGGACGGCGTCGTCCGCGTCAGCGCGCGCGACGCGCTCGACCGCTGGGGCAAGCCGCGCACGTCGAACCGCTTCCGCGCGACGAAGCCGCTCCCGACGCTGCTCCAGACCGACCGCAGCAACGAGAAGCGCAAGCGCTAGCGGCGCCGACGCCGGCGCTGCACCGCACGCGTGGCGCGCTACGAGGCGAGCTTCGTCCGGTACAGCCGCACGGCGCGCGCGGTCGCTCTGGGCGAAGCGAGCGCCTCGCGCATCGCGACGCAGATCCGGTAGCGGCCGTGACCGGCGCGGGCGGCGCTTCTGAAGCGGACGCGGAAGCGGCCGGGGCCGACGGCGGCGCCGTCGCCGCCGCGCGGCGCGAGGAAGTGGAGCACCCGCCGCGGCCCGCCGCCGGCCTCGCGCGAGCAGGCGCGGTGAGCCCCGACCGCCTCGGCGAACAGCCGCGTCGGTCCGTTTGCCGTGCCGCTCACGTCGGCCAGCAGGTAGGTGCCCAACTCGTCGACGCCGGCCTGCCGGATGCGGTCGATCCGGATGCTGCCGTCGACCGGCCGCGCGTGCACCACCGCGCCGGCGGCGGCCGCGTAGGTGCCGATCACGCCCTGCTGGAGCCACGCGCAGATGCGGTAGTCGCCGGGCGTCGTGACTCTGTCGCTGACGGTGAAAATGCCGGAGGCAGCGACCGCGATCGGCATGTAGGTCAGGTTGACCTGCTCGACCTGGGTGGGGTCGTCGAAGCCGACCGGGTTGCAGTCGCCGTCGGCGGCCGGCCGCCGCTCGACGATCAGCCGCCCGTCGGCGTGCGTCGTCTCGACCGCGAGCGTGATCGTCGTCGGCTGGTCGACGACGACCTCGGCCGGCGCCTCGATCCGGACGGTGTCGGCGGCGCCGGTCGCGGCGCCCGCGAGCAGCACGACGGCGGTGACGAGGACGGTCGGGATGGCGCGCATCGGCCGACCGTACGGCCGCCCCGCGCGGCAGTCATCGGCTGACGGTCGGTTTCGGCTCTGCCGAATGGCGTCTGGCGACCGTCAGCACGGCCGTTCTCGCTCTCCCCGCGCGCCCCGCGCTCACCGCGGTGAGCGTCAGCCGGTAGCGGCCGGGCGCGAGCGCACGTCTGCCGACGCGGTCGCTGAGGCGGACGCGGTTGACGCCCTTGCGGCCGTGCAGCGCGACGGTCCCGATCGTGCGCCCGCGTCGTCTGCCGGTCGTCGCGGCGCGGTAGACGAGCGTGACCCGCGCCGCGCGGTCGAGCGTGAAGCGCAGCGTCGAGCGTTCGCCGCGGCGCACGACGGCGACGGCGGTCAGACGCGGGGCGCGCGGCTGCGACGAGCTGCCAGGGGGTGTTCCGGGCTTGCCCGTGTCGGGCCGCTCGGCACGGGGCGGGTCGGTTCTCGGCCGGCCGGGGCCAGGCCGGTCGATGATCGGGTCGTCGCCGCCGTTCGGCAGCGTCACCTGCTCGTAGGCACCGGCGTCGCAGCCGGTCGCCGGTCGCGGCAGCCCGCGCTGGTCCTGCGCGACGGGGGCGCCGTCGAGGCGGGCGCAGCTGCCGGCGCCGATCGCGGGGCTGGCGGGCGCCAGCGCGCGCGTCTCGGTCGGGCCGCCGTTGGCGGCGAGCGCGGCGAGCTGCACGTCGGCGACCGTCAGCTCGAGGCCGCAGCCGGCCGCGCCGGCCTGCTCGACGCTGCCGCCGCGGGCGTCCAGCGCGGCGGAGCAGTTGGCGCTGCCGTCGGCGCCGACGCCGCCCGCGATCAGGACGCCGCGCGCCTGGACGGAACCGGTGGTCGCGTGGAGGTTGCCGCCGCGGCCGGTCGCGGGCGCGGCCTCGCTCGTGCTGGCGGTGTTGCCGGCGACCGTGACCTGTTCGAGCGTCGCGCCGTCCCCGGCCCAGATCCCGCCACCCTCGACCACGGGAGGGGTGGCCGCGGGCTGTGAGCCGGCGCCGCCGAGCACGCGGTTGCCGGCGACGGTCGCGTCGCGCAGCGTGAACGCCTGCGCGACCCGCAGGCCGCCGCCCTCGGCGCGTCCGCCGGACGCGACGAGCACGCCGAAGCTCGATCCGCTGCGGGCGAGGTTCCCGGAGATCGTCGAGCGCTCGATCGTCAGGCTCGGGCCGTCGGAGGCGATCCCGCCGCCGCCGGCGCGGCCGCCGAACCCGGGGGTGGTCCATGGCGAGCCGCCGCCGTCCCCGGCGGTCGCGACGTTGTCACGCACGGTCGCGTCGACGAGCGACAGTCTGCCGGCGTTCTCGATCCCGCCGCCGGAGCCGATGCCGCCGACGCCGCCGCCTCCGCCGTCGACGCTGGTGCCGCTGCCCGAGGCGCCGCCGCTGCCGGCCTGCGCGACGTTGCCGCTGACGACGGTGCGCACGAGCGTCAGGCGCTCCTGGTTGTCGATCGCGCCGCCGCGGGCGCTCCCGCCGGCGCCGCCTCTGCCCGGGGCGCCGATCGGCATGCCGCCGTCGTCGCCGCCGTCACCGCCATCGCCGCCCTCGGCGCGGTTGCCGGTCACGACGACGTCGGTGAGCGTCAGGCGCCCGGAGTTGCGGACCCCGGCGCCGGAGACGGCCTCGCCAGGCGTGCCGTCGAACGCGGGCGCGCTGTCCTCCGCGGCCTCGCCGTCGGGCCCGTCGTCGCCGCGCAGGTCGCCGCCGGTGAGCGTGACGCCGGAGACCTCGACGAGGCCGGCGAGCACGTTCAGCACGCGGTCTGAGCCGGTCTGCTCGATCGTCGTGCCGCCGGCGCCGGCGCCCGCGCCCGTGACCGTGATCGGATTGGCGATCGAGGCGTTGACGGTCAGCGCGCCGCGCTGCAGCTGGTAGATGCCGGCCGGGAGCGCGATCGTACCGCCGCCCGCGCCGCTGGCGACGAGCGCCTGGCGCAGCGAGCAGGTGCCGCCGACCTCACAGGCGCCGTCGCCGATCGGGTCGGCGGTCGTCGTGACGGAGAAGGAGGGGACAGCCGCCGTGGCGGTTCCCGGTGCGCCGATCGCGAGCGCGGCGAGCGCCCCGATCGTCGTCGCTGCGGCGTGCAGACGCCCTCGTCCCATCACGTTCATTCGCGTTCCCTTCTCGACAGTCGACCGGTCAGATCATCGGCTGCCGATGCGGTCGCTTGAAGCGACCGCGCACGGGAGGACGGATCGCTGAGCGGATCACCAGCCGAAGCTCGCGCCCGGGAAGCTCACGCTCAGGCTTGCTCTCGAGTCGGGCGCGCAGGGGGAGACCAGCGTTCTGCCCAACGTCACCGTGCCGGTCGCCGACACCGTGCCGGCGCCTCTGGCGATCGTCCCGCTCACCGGTCCGCTGTACCGGCACTGCCCGCCGAGGACGTTCGTGATCACGATCGAGATCGTGCCCGTGACCGCGCCGTGGCGGATGCGGAAGCGGATCTTCCTGTCGTATCTCGCGGCGGTTATGACGCCGGCGCAGGCGGCGTCGAAGCCGCGGATCTTCACGGTCGCGCCGCGCCGCGTCCCACGTGCGTCGGCGACGAGGTTCGAGAGGGTGCAGGTGGAGGAACCGACGGCGGAGTCCCCCGTGAAGCTGCCGCTGCCCGCCGACGTTCTGTACGGATCCGGCGTGACCGAGGCGGATGCGACGGTCGCTGTCAGGGTCAGAGCCGCGATCGCCGTCACAGCCGCGAGAGCGCCATGTCTGAGGGTCGTCATGAGGTCACCTTTCGGGGGTCAGGCGGCGGCGCCGAGCGCGGCGAGGACCGTTGCGTCGAGGTAGGTGTCCTTGCGCGTCACGAGCCCGTCGGCGACGACGAAGAGGTCGATCGCGTCGATGCTCACGCCACTGACGCGCATCACGTACTCGAAGACGATGAAGTCGTCGCCGAGGCGGACGTCGCGGCGCTCGAAGCGCAGGTCCGGGTACTGCTCCATCACCGTCGCGAACGTCGCGCGCACGGCCTCCCGGCCCGTCGCCGGCTCACTCGCGGCGTGCAGGTGGAAGACGCCTTCCTCGCTGTGCATCGACACGATCGCATCGAGGTCGCGACGCGCCCAGGCGTCGTCGTAGCGCTCGAACAGCTCCCTGAGGGACATCGGCATGCTCCTTCTCGGATGCGCGGAGGTCGTGGGGCGGTCCAGCGCGCCCGCTCCGCTTGACAGTGTCAAGCTAGCCGGACCGATGTGACAGTGTCAAGCGGTGGCCGGTAGGATCGCGGCTGATGCCGGCGCCGACCACACCCACGCCGCCGCTGCGCGACGCGCTCCTGCTCGCCGCCGAGGAGGAGGTCGACGAGCACGGCGTCGGCGCCGTCAGCCTGCGCGCGATCGCCCGGCGCGTCGGTGTCTCGCACCAGGCGCCGGGTCACCACTTCGGCGACCGCAACGGGCTCTTCACCGCCCTGGCCGCGAAGGGCTTCCGCACGCTCGAGAGAAGGATGCTCGCGGCCCGCCGGCGGATCCCCGGCGATGCGACGCCGGCCGAGCGCGTCGCCACGCTCGGCGTCGGCTACATGGTCTTCGCCAAGCAGCATCCCGCGCTGTTCGCGGTGATGTTCCGGCCCGAGCTGCTCGACGGGGACGACCCGGATCTCGCCGCTGCGCGCGCGAGCGCGTTCGGCGTGCTGCTCGACGAGATCGTCGCCGCGCGCGCGACCGGCTGGGGCCGGCATCACTCCGAGACCGCGCTCGCGCTGACCTGCTGGTCGACCGTCCACGGGGCCGTGACGCTGTGGCGCGAGGGCACCCTCGACACGTTCTTCCCCGGCATCGGCGGCGCCCAGGCCGTCGCCCGGATGGTGACCGAGACGCTCAACACCGGCCTCGCGGCCGAGGCCGGCGAACCCCCGCCCGCCCCGCGCCCCTCACGCAGAAGAGGCTGACGCCCACGCGTCGCGCGCCGCTGGTCGCCACGAAGCCCTCGCGCGTTTGCGATAGACCGAATTTGGGCAGTTCTCAGGCTCGTTCGCTGCGAGGAGGGGTTCGATGGCGTGCTTCACGTTGGGCGGCAAGGAGCGGCTGGGGCGGCACGAGCCGACCGGTGAGACCGTCCCGCCGCACGACCTCCATGCCCGCTTCGACGGTGCGGCGGCGCAGGTCGCCGATCAGGTCATCGCCTGGCGCCACCACCTGCACAGCCATCCCGAGCTGTCCAACCGCGAGCGCGAGACGGGACGGCTGATCGCCGAGCACCTGAGATCGCTGGGGCTCGACGAGGTGCGCACCGGCATCGCCGGCCACGGGGTCGTCGGCGTCCTGCGCGGCAGACTCGACGGCGACCGCGTCGTCGCGCTGCGGGCCGACATCGACGCGCTGCCGCTGAGAGAGGAGTCGGGCGAGGAGTTCGCCTCCACCGTCGTCGATCAGGACTACCCCGGCGGGCCGTATCCGGTCGCGCACGCCTGCGGCCACGACTGCCACACCGCGATGCTGATGGGCGCCGCCAGCGTCCTTGCGGGCGCGCGCGACGAGCTGCCGGGGACCGTGCTGTTCCTCTTCCAGCCCGCCGAGGAGGGTCCGCCGATCGACGAGGAGGGCGGCGCCCGCGAGATGGACGCCGAGGGCGCGCTCGCCGATCCCGAGCCGACGATGGTCTTCGGCATGCACGTCACGCCCTATCCGAAGAACGTCGTCGCCTACCTCGCCGGCAACCAGTACGGCGCATCGGTGCTGATCCGCATCACCGTGCACGGCAAGGGCGTCCACGGCTCGACCCCGTGGGCCGGCGTCGACCCGCTGCCGCCGGCGGCCGACATCATCGCCGCGATGGGCCAGGTCTACCGCCAGCTGCCCGGCTACGACCCGCTCGCGATCACGATCGGCCATGTCGAGGACGTCGGTCGCTTCAACGTCGTCGGCGAGTCGGTGAGACTGCTCGGCACGATCCGCTCCACGATCGAGGCCGACATGGACGTCGCCCGCGAGCACGTCAGACGGACCGCCGAGCACGTCGCCCAGGCCTATGGGGCGACGGCGACGGTCGAGTTCCTCCAGCCCGTCCCCGCCGTCCACAACACGCAGCCCTGGATCGACGCGGTCCTGCCGACGATGGAGCGCGTCGTCGGCCACGACCACCTCGTCAGAGCGCCGCCCGGGCTCGGCTACGACGACGTCTCGGTCTTCGTCAACAGATACGGCGGCGCCTATCTCCAGCTCGGCGCGCAGGACACCGAGCTGCGCCCCGACGGCACGATGGCCCCGATCCCCGGCGGTCGCGGCATAGCCATGAACCACAACCCGCACTTCTACGCCGACGACTCCGTACTGGAGACAGGCGTGCGCATGCACGTCAACGTCGCGCTCGACCACCTCACCGGCGCGCTCTCCGCGTCCGGCTGAGCCCCGGCTCGCGCGGGGCTCCCAGCGCGCTCGCCGCAGGTGTGCGCACAGAGAAGGCGGGTATCGCTGAGGGCGCGGCGACCTTCGGTCGGCGCTGAGCGTGCCTCGGCGCCGCGGCGGTCGCCGTTGCTCGCGCCGCGTTCTGGGCATGTTCCGAAGAATGGTGGGCACGATGCCTGCACCGTGGTAGAAGCTCCGAGCACGATGTCGATCTGCGGCTTCAACGATGAGCAGGACCTCTGAGCGCGGCGCGCACACCGCGAAGCTCGGGCGAGCCCTGCTGATGGACACCGCCTCCGAGCCGTTCTTCGACCGGCTGCTGCGATTCGCCGGCGAGCAGCTCCACGTGCCGATCGCGGTCCTGTCGATTGTCAGCGACGACGGCGACTACCTCAAGAGCAGCATCGGGCTGCCCGAGCCGATCGCGCTGCAGCAGGGGATGCCGAGCCCGCTCGCGCATGCCGTCGTCGACTTCGGCGCCGGCGACGCGGCGGTCGTCGCCGACGCGCGCGAGCCGCTGATCCCCGGCGCGCAGATCGGCGCCTTCGTCGCGCTGCGGCTGCGCGGCCAGCACGACGAGCCGATCGCGACCTTCTACGTCGCCGATCGCGACCGCCGCGAGTGGAGCGCCGAGGAGCTGCGGCAGGCGCGCGCGTTCGCCGAGCTGCTGGAGGAGGCGGTCCGCGCGCGGCGCTCGACGCTGGCGCTCGGCGCCGACCAGGTCCGCCAGCGTGACGCCGTCGCCCGCCGCCACAGAGCCGAGACCGACGCACATCGCGAGCAGGCGCAGGAGTCCGCCGCCGTCGAGCAGCTCAGCGCGCGGTTGCAGCGCGCGCTGCTGCCGGCCCGCCTCGACGCGGACCTCGACGGGCGCGTCGTGCTCCTCTACGAGCCCGGCAGCGAGCGGCTCCTGCTCGGCGGCGACTTCCTCGACGTCCGCCGTCTTGCCGGCGAGCGCATCGCGTTCGTGCTCGGCGACGTCTGCGGCCACGGACCGGAGGCGGCCGCGCTCGCGGTCGCGCTGCGCGCGAGCTGGAACGCGCTCCAGGACGATGACCATCCGCTCGAGACGATCGCCGACCGCCTCGGCCACACCGTCACCCGCGAGCAGCCCGAGCAGCTGCTGTTCGCGACCGCGCTGCTGGGCGTCCTCGACGAGCGGACCCGCGTGGCGACCCTGCTCAGCGCCGGCCACCCGCGGCCGATCGCGATCGGCGACCGAGCCGAGCCGATCGAGCTGCCGCGCGGCCTGCCGCTCGGCCTCGCCGGCGACGACCCCGCGCCGTGGACGGCCGCCACCGTGCAGCTCGGGCAGTGCAGCCTGCTCACGTACACCGACGGCCTCACCGAGGGCCGCATCGCCGCCGGCGCGTCGGCCCGGCTCGGCGAGGGCGGGCTCGTGGCCGCGATCGAGCAGGCGCTGCACGCCGAGGCGCCGCCGCGCGCGCTGGGACGGCGGCTGTTCGAGCACGCCACGCGCGCGCACGGCAGCCCGCTGCCCGACGACGTCGCGCTGCTCCAGCTGTTCGCGTAGCGATCTATACACACAGCGTATACCCGGCGTGTATAGTGCTCGCCCATGTCGATCGCAAAGACCTTTCTCGGGCTCCTCGAAAGCGGACCGCGCCATGGCTACGACCTCAAGCGCACCTATGACGAGCGCTTCGGGCAGGACCGTCCGCTCGCCTACGGCCAGGTCTACGCGACGCTGTCGCGGCTGCTCAGACACGGCTTCGTCGAAGTCGACGGGATCGAGCCCGGCGGCGGCCCGGAGCGCAAGCGCTACGCGATCACGGAGGCCGGGGTCGCCGACGTCGACCTGTGGCTGGCGCAGCCGGAGAGACCGGAGCCGTACCTCCAGAGCACGCTCTACGCGAAGGTCGTGCTGGCCCTGCTGACCGAGCGGCCGGCGAGCGAGGTGCTGGACGTCCAGCGCGCCGCCCACCTCGACCTGATGCGGCAGCTGACGCGGCGCAAGGCGTCCGGCGACCTCGCCGATCAGCTCGTCTGCGACCACGCGCTCTTCCATCTCGAGGCCGACCTCCGCTGGCTGGAGCTGACCGCAGCGCGCCTGGACCAGCTGCGTGGCGAGGTGGTCGCGTGAGCGCGACCGAGCCGCTGCTCGCCGCGCACGACCTGCGCAAGGCGTTCGGCCCGACGCCGGCGCTCGACGGCGCCTCGATCGAGATCGCGGCCGGCGAGGTCGTCGCCGTGATGGGACCGTCGGGCTCCGGCAAGTCGACGTTGCTGCACTGCCTCGCCGGCGTCGCGCGGCCGGACACCGGCAGCGTCCGCTATCGCGGTCGCGAGCTGAGCGGCTGCGGCGATGCTGAGCTGAGCGCCCTGCGGCGCGGCGAGTTCGGCTTCGTCTTCCAGTTCGGGCAGCTCGTGCCGGAGCTGAGCTGCGTCGAGAACGTCGCGCTGCCGCTGCGCCTCGAAGGCGTCGGACGGCGCGAGGCCGAGCGGCGGGCGCGCACGTGGCTGGAGCGGCTGGAGGTCGCCGAGCTGGCGGGCAAGACGCCCGGCCAGGTCTCCGGTGGCGAGGGCCAGCGGGTCGCGGTCGCCCGCGCGCTCGCGATCGAGCCGCGCGTCGTCTTCGCCGACGAGCCGACCGGCGCGCTCGACTCGCTCAACGGCGAGCAGGTGATGCGGCTGCTGCGCGAGGCGGCGCAGGAGAGCGGGGCGGCGGTCGTGCTCGTGACGCACGAGCCGCGCGTCGCGGCCTGGTCCGATCGCGAGGTCGTCGTGCGCGACGGCCGCACCGCCGCGACCGAGCCGGTCCTGCCGTGAGCGCCTGGCTGCGTGACCTGGCGCTCGGCGCGCGGCTGGCCCGCAGCGGCGGCCGCGGCGCGCGCTCGCGCGTGGTGCTGACCGCGATCGGCGTCGCGCTCGGCGTGGCGCTGCTGCTCGTCGCCGCCTCGCTGCCGCACATGCTCGCCGCGCGCGATGCGCGGACCGATGCCCGCTCCGACCTCCAGCTGTCCGGCCCGCCGCCCGTGGCGGGGGTCGGCACGCTGCTGGTCGCCGACGTGAACGACCGCTTCCGCGCCGACGACGTGCGCGGCCGTCTGCTGAGAGCCGAGGGCCCGGTGGCGCCGATCCCGCCGGGCCTCGAGCGGCTGCCCGCGGCGGGCGAGCTGTTCGTCTCGCCGGCGCTCGCCGAGCTGCTGCGCTCCGAGGAGGGCGCGCTGCTGCGCGAGCGGCTGCCGCAGCCGATCGCGGGGACGATCGGCGACGCCGGCCTCGCCGGGCCGGCGGAGCTGGCCTGGTACCGCGGCAGCGACGATCTGCGGCTGCGCGCCGACGACGGGACGGTCCGCCGCATCGACCGCTTCGGCGAGCCCGGCGGCAGCACCGCTCCCGACCCTGTGATGCAGCTGCTCGCGGTCGTCGTGCTGACGGCGCTGCTGCTGCCGGTCGCGGTCTTCGTGGCGACCGCCGCGCGCTTCGGCGGCGAGGCGCGCGACCGGCGCCTGGCGGCGCTGCGACTGCTCGGCGCCGACATGGCGATGGCGCGCCGGATCGCGGCTGGCGAGGCGCTCGTCTCGGCGCTGCTCGGCCTGCTGCTCGGCGCGCTGCTGTTCCTCGGCGTGCGGCGGCTGGCGGGCGAGGTGACGCTGTTCGGCCTGAGCGTCTACCCCGGCGACGTGACGCCGAGCGCCGGCCTCGCGCTCGCTGTCGCCCTCGGCGTCCCGACGGCCGCCGTGCTGCTCACGCTCGCCGCGCTGCGCGGCGTCGTCGTCGACCCGCTCGGTGCCGTCAGACGGGCGCGACCGCGCCGTCGGCGCGTCTGGTGGCGACTGGCGCTGCCGCTGCTCGGCGTGCTGCTGCTGCTCCCGCTGATCGGCGGCGACACGCGGTCGGCGGCCGAGCACGAGCTGCAGCTTGCCGCCGGCGTCGTGCTCGTGCTCGTCGGCGTCGCCGCGCTGCTGCCGTGGCTCGTCGAGGCGGCCGTGCACCGGCTGCCGGGCGGCGGCGTCGCGTGGCAGCTCGCGACCCGCCGGCTGCAGCTCGACAGCGGCGCCTCGGCGCGCGTCGTCAGCGGGATCGCGGTCGCGGTCGCCGGCGCCGTCGCGCTGCAGACGACCTTCTCCGGCGTCGAGAACGGCTACGTCAGCGGCAGCGGCGACGGCCGTACCGCCGACGTCTGGGCGCATGACGACGGCCGCCCCGGCGCGGGAGCGCAACGGCTCGCCGCCGCGCTGCAGGGCAGCGATGGCGTGCGGGGTGCGGTCGTCGCCGGCGAGCAGATCGAGGCGGGCCACGGTGACACGACCGAGTACGTCCGCGTCGCCGACTGCGCGACGCTGCGCCGCGTCGCGCCGATCGACCGCTGCGCCGACGGCGACGTCTTCGTGGTCGGCGAGGTCACGTCGCTGCGGCCGGGCGCGCGACTGCGGCTGGACGGCGGCACGAGCTGGACGATCCCGCGCGACGCGCGCGTGCTGCAGCGCTGGCGCGGGTCACCGGACCCCGACGACGGGGCGTCGTACTCGATCCCCGATCCGGTGCTGGCGACGCCGGGCGCGCTCGCCGGCCTCCCGCTGCGGCCGCGCACGACGCTCGCGACCGTGACGCTCGCCGACGACGGTCGCGATGCGATCGAGCACGTCCGCAACACGGTCGCGCGGCTCGACGAGACCGCCACCGTCGCGATGCTCGGCGGCCGCAGCTATGACCGCGAGTACGCGAACCTGCGGCGGGCGCTGTTCGCCGGCGCGGTCGCGGTGCTGACGCTGATCGGCGCCAGCATGCTCGTCGGCGCGCTCGAGCAGCTGCGCGAACGCCGCCGGCCGCTGGCCGTCCTCGCCGCCTTCGGCACACCCCGCGGTGCGCTCGCCCGTGCGCTGCTGTGGCAGACGGCGATCCCCGTCGCGCTCGGGCTCGCGCTCGCGGTCGCCGCCGGCGCCGGGCTCGGAGCGGCGCTGCTGCGGATGGTCGGCGAGCCGGTCGGCTTCGACCTCGCGAGCATCGCCGGCCTGGCGGCGACCGGCGCCGCGGTCGTGCTGCTGGTGACGCTCGCGACGCTGCCGGCGCTGCGGCGGACGGTGCGCCCGGAGGGCCTGCGCGCGGAGTGACGCGCGGGCCGCGCCGGGCGGCTAGCTCAGGAGCTCGACGTACCCGTCCGTTCCGTGCACGCGGATCCGCTGCCCGTCGCGGATCAGCCGGGTGGCGCGCTCGACCCCCACGACGGCCGGCAGGCCGTACTCGCGCGCGATCACGGCGCCGTGGGTCATCAGGCCGCCGGCCTCCGTCACCAGGCCCGTGATCGCGACGAACAGCGGGGACCAGCTGGGGTCCGTGTGGGCGGTGACGAGGATGTCTCCCGGTTCCAGCTCGGCCTGCGCGATGTCGAGGATGACGCGGGCCCGGCCCTCGATCGTCCCGCTGGAGACCGGCAGGCCGATCAGGGCGCCGGCCGGCGCGTCGTCGCGCCGGTAGGTCCCGGCGACGACCTCGCCATCCGACGTGATCACCCGCGGCGGCGTGAGCGCCTGATACGACCGGAACGCCGCCTTGCGCTGGTCGATCAGCTGATCGTCCACCTCGTGCGCGCGGATGACGTCGTGCAGCTCCTGGAGCGTGAGGAAGAAGAGGTCCTCCCTCGCGCGCAGCACCTCGGACCGCACGAGCCGGTCGGCCTCCGCCATCAGCGCCCGCTTGTACGCGAGGAAGCGGGTGACGATGAAGTACTTCGGATACTCCCGGTACCCCATGAAGGTCCGCACGCGGTCGATCATCCGCTCGGTCTCCGCGGCCTTCTGCTCTCCGTCCGGCAGCGCTCGCAAGCGCTCGAGGATCTCGTCAGCCTTCGTCAGCGCCTCCTGCCGCCCCTGCTCGAAGCGCCGCTCGCCGTCACCCGGCGCGAAGTTCCTGACGTTGCCGAGGATCACCGGCACGAGCGCGGTCGGGTGCTCGCTCCAACGCGGCCGCGTGATGTCGATCTCGCCGACGCAGCGCATGCCGTACCTGTCGAGGAAGGCGTCGATCGCCGCCCGCGCCTCCGTCCCGCCCGCAAGCGCGGGCAGCTCGTCGAGGAAGCCGTCGTCATCGACCTTCTGCAGGAATGCCACGACCTCCGGATGCGGGCGGATCGCGTCCGCGACGTCCAAGAGCGCCAGCCCCATCTCCGCGGTGACGTTGTGGGGGACGGACTGCGTGAGCGTGTCGGCCGCGTTCTTCTCGCCCAGCCACTCCCGCAGCTTCTCGTTGAGCCAGCCCGAGGCGTCCATCGCCCCCGTGTACACCTGCGCGCTGCGCGGATCGAAGAGGATCCGCTTCAGCTCCTGGACGTCCGCCACGATGAAGTCGAGCAGCGTCGTTCCCGACAGCGCCCGGATGTCGCGTTCCAAGGCGGCGTTCGACGCGCGGCTGCGCTCGATCAGCTCGGTGACGATCGCCGGATCGGTCTCGATCGGCGCCGGCGCCGCGCGCGGCGGCGCGGCGGCGGGACCCTCGTCCGGGGGCGACGGGATGAAGTCGTCACGGTCGATGAGCGTCTGCAGCGCGTCCCCGATCAGCGGATCGGAGGTGCCCAGGGCCCCGAGGTAGGCGTCGCGGGTCGCCGGCGACGCGAGGCCCTGGATGACGTCGACGAACAGCCGGCCGCCGGCTTCGTGCATCCGCGGCGCGGCCGTCAACTGCCACAGCGAGAGCCCCAGCGGCTTCATCGCGTCGGTCATCATCTGCTGGTGGCCGACGGAGACGTAGACGTGGTTCTCGCCGTCGCCGGCGTCGGGGACCGGGAACAGCGTCGTGATCGGCCGGCTCTGGACGATCTGGAAGCGGTCGCCGGCCAGGCACCATTCGATGTCCTGGGGGCGGCCGAAGTGCGCTTCGATCCGCCGGCCGAGCCGCGCGAGCCGCACGACCTGCGCATCGGTCAGCGCCGGCTGCTCCTGCTGTGCCGGGCCGATCGCCTGCTCCTCGGTCCCGCCCGCCGGCAGGGCGCGGATGGCGAGCTGCTTGCTGCCGACCGTCTTGGCGACGACCTCCCCGTCCCGCACCGTGTACGAGTCGGCGTTGACGAGGCCTGAGACGAGCGCCTCGCCGAGCCCGAAGCTGGCCTCGACGGTGCAGACCGTGCGGTCGGACGTGACGGGATCAGCGGTGAAGAGGATCCCGGATGCGTCCGGGACGACCAGCTGCTGCACGACGACGGCCATCTGGACCTTGCCGTGGTCGAAGCCGTTGCGCAGGCGGTAGGTCACGGCCCGCTCGGTGAACAGCGATGCCCAGCAGCGGCTGATGCGCGTGAGGATCGCCGCCGACCCGACGACGTTCAGGTACGTGTCCTGCTGACCGGCGAACGAGGCCGTCGGCAGGTCCTCCGCCGTCGCGCTCGAGCGGACGGCGCAGGCGGTCTGCTCGCCGAGCCGCGCGAGCGCAGCCGTGACCGCTGCCGCCACGTCCTCGGGGATCGCGACCCCTTCGAGGATCTGGCGGATCTCTCCGCTGAGCGTGCCGATCGCCTCCCGGTCGTCCGGGTCCAGGCGCGACAGCCGCTCGAGCCGGTCGTCGATCGACGGGGCGCTCGCCAGCATGCGCCGAAACGCGTCCGTCGTCACGCAGAAGCCGGGCGGCACCTGGACGCCTTCGATCCGCGAGAGCTCCCCCAGGTGGGCGCCCTTGCCGCCGACGACCGCCACCTGCGTCTCGTCGATCTCGTGAACGTCCAACACCATCGCCGCGTGCTCCTGCGTGCCCATCACCTTGCTCCTTCGTCGCTTGCGGCGAGCGAGTATGAGGGACACAGGGGGGCTTGAAACAAGCCCCCCTGGCAGCGATACTTTGGATGTGGCGGGGGCGTCGTTCGTCGGGCGTGAGGACGCGCTCGCCCGGCTGCGAGAGGCATTTGCGCGCACGAGCGCGGTCGCGCGGCCATGGTGCTTCGTCGTCGAGGGCGAGGCGGGAATCGGCAAGACGGCGCTGCTGCGCCGGTTCGTCGCCGAGCTGCCGACGGCCGCGACGGTGCTCGTCACGGCGGAAGAGGCCGAAGCGCACGTCGACCACGCCGTCGTCGACGCATTGCTGCGGCGGTTGCGCGTCGCGAGCCCCGGGGTGATGCCGCGCGCCGGCGCGGCACCCGACCTCGCCACGGTCGGCATGCGGCTGCTCGAACAGCTCACCGACGTGCCCAACGGCGAGCGTCCCGCCGTCGTGGTGATCGACGACGCGCACTGGGCCGACCCGGCGTCGCTGCGCGCGCTGCTGTTCGCGCTGCGGCGGATCGAGGAGCGGCGCCCGCTGGTCGTGCTCGGCGTCCGCGCCGGCATGCTCGACCGGCTCCCGCCCGGCTTCTCCGCGCCCGACGCCGTCGAGCGGCTGCGGCTGGGCGGTCTGACGGCCGCCGAGGTCGGCGCGCTCGCCGCCGCGAGCGGCACGGCGCTGACGCTCGACGCCGCTCGCGCGCTGCGCGAGCACGCTGGTGGCAATCCGCTTTACGTCGGCGCGCTGCTGGAGGAGGTGCCCGTCGCGGCGTGGGCCGGGGGAGAGCCGCTGCCGCCCGCGCCAGAGCTGTTCGCGCGGCTGGTACGGCGACGTCTCGACGGCGCCGCACCAGCGACGTACGCGCTCGTCGAGGCCGCCGCGGTGCTGGGAGCGCGCGCCGAGCCGCGCAGCGCCGCGGCGCTCGCCGGTCTCGCCGATCCGCTCGACGCGCTGGAGGAGGGCGAACGGCTGGGCCTGCTGATCGCGGACCCCGGTGGCGCGACCGTCAGCTTCGACCACCCGCTCACGCGCGCCGCCGTCTACCACGGCATGGGCGCCGCGCGGCGGGCGCGCCTGCACGCGCGCGCGGCCGACGTCGCCGACCAGCCGGGAACCGCGCTGCGCCATCGCGCGGCCGCTGCGGCGGCGCTCGGAACCGATCCCGCGCTCGCCGACGAGCTGGAGGCGTTCGCCGGCGGAGAGATCGGCCGCGGCGCGTGGGACTCGGCCGCCGACCTCTTCGCCGCCGCGGCACGGCTGAGCCGCGAAGGCGAACGCGACCGGCGCGAGCTGGAGGTCGCCGACGCGCTGCTGGGAGCGGGCCGTGTCGACGCCGCCCGCGCGCGTCTCGAGCAATGCGACACGACCTCCGAGAGCGCGCTGCGGCTGTGCGTGCTCGCCCACGTCGCGTTGCAGGAAGGCCGCGGCGAGGAGGCCGAGCGGCTGCTGGCGCGGGCATGGGAGAGCGGCGAGGGCACGCGTCTCGTGCGCCGACGGGTCGCGGAGCGGCGCGCGGCCGTCGCGCTGGCGCGGCTGCGTCCGGACGACGCGATCGCGTGGACGCGGCGCAGCGCCGAGCTGGGCGACCGCGACGGCGTCGACCCGCTGCTGCGACGGTGGCCGGAGCCGCTGGCGTGCGCCGTCGACGGGCGGACGGCCGACGGCCGCGCGCTCGCCGAGCGGATCGTCCGCGACGGCGGTGAGCAGGCCGCGAGCAACCTCGGCTACCGCTGGATCCGCGGGTCGCTGCGGCTGCTCGACGACGATCTTCCCGGCGCGCTGGAGGAGCTGCGGATGGTCCTCACCACGGCCGCCGGCCTCGGGGCGGAGCGGGTCACGGTCGTCGCGCTCGCTGCGCTGGCGCGCGCTGAGCTGGCGAGCGGGCGCTGGGACGACGCCGCGGTCCATGCCGAGCGGGCGCTCGCGCTCGCGGAGGCCGGTGGTCACGAGCAGGCGATCTTCGACGCGCGGCACGCCGTCGTCGCGGTCGCCGTCGCGCGCGGCGAGCTGGAGCTGGCCGCGCGGCAGATCGCGCAGCTCGGCCGCCGCACGTCGCTGGAGGGACACGCCGTGCGGGTCGCCTCCGCACAGGCCGGGCTGGCGGCGGCCGACGGGCGCCCGCGCGACGTCGTCGCGACGGTCGAACGGCTGCGCGCGGACGGGCTGCTGGAGCAGGCGGCGCGGATGCCCGAGCTGCGGCTCCCGGCGCTCGCCGCCGAGGCGTTCGTGCGGCTCGGGCGCCATGAGGAGGCGGAGTCGATCTTGGCGCCGCACGAGGCGCGCGCCGCGGAGCTGGGCCAGCGCTCGTGCGCCGTCGCGCTGGCGCGCGCCCGCGCTCGGCTGGAGACGGCACGCGGCCGCCACGACGATGCCGA
This sequence comes from Conexibacter stalactiti, assembly GCF_033542075.1. Taxonomy (NCBI): domain Bacteria; kingdom Bacillati; phylum Actinomycetota; class Thermoleophilia; order Solirubrobacterales; family Conexibacteraceae; genus Conexibacter; species Conexibacter stalactiti. Next base: position 763 of record NZ_JAWSTH010000084.1, on the reverse strand, counting down.
GCGCGCGGTGCAGAAGGCGCTCGACGGCGCCGCGAAGCTGGAGCAGCCGTACGAGCTGGCGCTCGCGCGCCTCTCGTACGGCGAGCTGCTGCGCCGCCGCGGCGAGCGAAGACGCGCGCTCGCGGTGCTCGCGCAGGCGCGGGCCACCTTCGTCACGCTCGGGGCGCGACCGGCGCTGGAACGGTGCGAGCGCGAGCTGGAGGGCGGCGGTGCGGGGGTCGCGCCCGCCGCGGGCGGCCGTGCCGCGCTCACCGGTCGCGAGCGCGCGGTCGCCCAGCTCGCCGCGCGGGGGCTCACGAACCGCGAGATCGCCGCCGAGCTGATGGTGAGCGTCAAGACGGTCGAGGTCCACCTGACACGGATCTTCGCCAAGCTCGCGATCTCGTCTCGCCAGCAGGTCGCGGCACGCCTGCGCGACGCCTGACGCGCGCCGCGCCGACCCCGGCACGAGACGACGAGCACCCCTACAAGGGGCCCGCGAACCCCCAATTGCGCGGGCGGCGCGGACGACGTAGAAGATGTTCGTCCGCGATTGAACGTGTTCGATTGCGGGCGTTCTGCACGACGTCGTCGCGGCCCCCGCCGCGACGGCTCCGATGTGAGGAGGAGAAGGATGCGGGACGAGATCCCGACGCGGCCGAGCGGCCGCGCGCACGCCCCTGAGCGCGTGTCGTCGTGGCGTGGCCGGCGCCGTCGCGGCGCCGCCGGCGCCGTCATCGCGCTCGCGGCGCTCGGCGGGCTGGCCGCGGCGGCTGGACCGGCT
>NZ_JAWSTH010000083.1:0-28517 GCF_033542075.1 Conexibacter stalactiti | reverse complement strand
CGCCCGCGCCCGCGTCGGAGCCCGCGTCCGCGCCGCCCGCGCCAGCGCCGGACCCGCCCGCGCCCTTGCCGCCCTCAGGCGCGACGTAGCCGCCGTCTCTGTCGCCGCCGATCGCCGGCGGCACGACGCCGCCGCCGGGCGCGCTCGCCGGGCGGCCGACCGAGAAGCGGTCGAGCACGACCGGCGCGATCTCGGGGGTGCGCACGTCGTAGATGTAGGAGACGACCTCGTTGGTGCCCGTGTCGAGCACCGTGAAGACGTTGTGGTCGTTGGACTGCACGAACGGCATCGGCTCGCCGTTGGGCGCGAGCATCGGGTTCTCGCTCGGCAGGATCGGCGCCAGGCCGCCGGGGTTGCCGATCGACAGGTAGTTGCTGATCAGCCACGGCGCCGGCGGCAGCGGGCGCGAGCGGCCGCTGAGCTGGTGGAACGCTCCGTAGGTGTTGCCGGTGTTGGAGGTCTCGATGAAGCTGGTCCCGCCGGCGCTGACAAAGCGGTTCCAGAGGTGGCTGTGACCGTTCTGCACGAGGTCGACGCCGGCCTGCTCGAGCATCGGCTGGAGGTCGCGCAGCAGCCCGTTTCTGCTCGTCGGGTACTCGTAGCGGATGCCGGTCAGTCTGCCGGCGGCGTCGCGCTCCTCCGTCTTCACCGGGTCGGTGAAGACCGGCATGATGTTGTCGCCGAGACCCTGCGGACCCTCGTGCAGGATCACGACGCGGTAGCGCGCGTCTCTGAACTCGGAGCTGGCCAGCTCCGACTCGAGCCATCTGAGCTGCGGGCTGCCGGCGTCGATCGCCTCGAAGATGTGCTCGCCCCAGCCCTGTCTGAGCTGGTCGCCGAGCACGTCGGCCGACTCGTGGTAGCGCGTGATCGCTCTGCGCGCGGCCGGATCGGCGGTCGCGCTGCTGGAGCGCCAGATGCGCGTCGAGTAGAGCGAGATCAGGCGCACGTCGCCGAGCGTGATCGCGTAGTAGGTCTCGCCGCCGGGCGAGCCGTCGGGGAGCGAGAAGATCTCCTCGTAGGTCGCGGTGCTGAACGAGTGCTCCTCGATCCAGCGGGCCTTGACGGCGGCGTCGCGTCTGGGGTTGACCTGGTCGGCGACGGCGGCGTAGGCGCGCTCGACGATCGCTCTCGGGACCGGCGCGTTGAAGGAGCTGCCGAGCGACGTCTGCCCGGCGCGCGCGCCCTGCACCTCGTGGTTGCCGACGGCGGGGAAGAGCGGTGCGCTCTGGATGATCTCGGCGCCCTTGTAGACCTCGCCGTGGGTCGAGGCGCGGCCGCCTCTGCCCTGCAGCACGGGGAAGAAAGCGGAGCCGCGCTGATCGTCGAACCACTCCGACGCGCGGTCGGGGATGTTGACGAGGTCGCCGGCGAGGAAGACGGCGTCGATGTCGCCGATCGTTCTCGCCGCCATCTCCAGGTTGGCCGGCGTGTTGACCATCGCCTGGTGGTCGCTGGTCAGCAGGATCCGCTGCGGCTGGCCCTTCGCCGGCGCCGGCGCGAGCTTGAAGGTGTTGGAGCTGACGAAGCGGCCGCCCTTCGTCGAGACGACGCGGTACGGGACCTTCTCGCCGGCGGTGAGGTCGGTGACGATCGCCTCGTGGCGGAACACGTCGCGCGCGACGATCCCCTGCTCGGCGGTCGGCTTCTCCTCGACGGGCAGCTGCGAGGCGCTGTCCTCGGCCGTCTGGCTGAGCTTCGTCGTCGTGGCGGCGAAGGTGCGGCCGCCGACGTGGACGGTGTGCTCGTCGCCCGCCCACTCGGTGAACCAGACGACGCTGACGCCGTCGGCGGTGGGGAGCTGGAGGAACGGGTCGGTCAGCAGCTCGAGGCCGTTGACGGCGCCGGCCTGCGCCGGCACCGGGTCGGAGAGCTGGTCGACGGTGACGCCGCCGAGCAGGGCGACTGACAGCGCGACAGGCGCCAGGCGAAGTGACTTCGCCCGAACGGAACGGGACATGTGAGGGAACCTTCGATTCGAGGGACGACTGGGGCCTGACGCGCCCGTCACGATGCTCGCCGCCTGCCCCCGTCGTGTTACCGAGCGGGGGTCGCGTTGTGAAGGGGTGTTGAGTGAACGAAGGCGTCCCGAGCGGTCGCGGCGCGAAAGGGTAGGGGTCGTGCCGGTGGTTTCCCTGATGCGAGCGCGGGCGCGCCGCGCGAGGGTGGAGCGATGCTCCGGATCCGTGCCGCTCTCGCCACGCTGCTGACCGTCCTGATCGCCTGCTGCGCCGCCGCCGCGCCGGCCGGCGCGCTGATCCCCGAGGTCGCCGTCGGCGGCGCCCAGTCGAGCTGGTTCTCCGGCTCGCTGATCCAGCAGACCGGCCAGAACTGTAGCATCCTCGGCGCGCCCTACAGCGAGGTGATGGTCAGCGGGATCGGCTCCTACGGCGGGCGCAACGGCGTCGTCAAGGTCGGCGACCAGTACTGGACGGCGGTGCTGCTGTCGGTCCCCGGCAATCCGTGCGGGCTCGGCTCGGCCGGGATCTCGACCGACCTGCTGCTGCCGCACGGCACGTCGATCGACACGACGCGGCAGATCCGCTGCTTCTACCTCTCGCGCAACGCGACCAGAGTCGACCAGTTCTCCGAGGTGACCGGCCAGACCTGGGAGGGCTTCGGCTCCAGAGGCCAGATCTGCCCGGCGCAGGCGAGCCCGTCGGCCTACCACAGCGGCGGGTACAGCATCGGCTTCCGGCCGCTCGTCAACGGCGGTCAGCTGCAGATCTTCGTGCCGGTCAGAAGCACGAGAAAGCTGCTGGGGATGGCCGGTCCCGACAGATTCATGTGGATGACGAACTCGGTCGGCGTGTACGCCAACCCCGGCGGCAGCGAGGTGTGGGCGAACGTCTTCGAGAACCTCGGCGAGCAGCCGTACGTCTATTTCGCGCGCGAGCAGTCGGCGGTCCCGTTCTGGAAGCCCGACGCGCCGCAGACCCCGCTGGACCTGCGCAACCGGACCGAGTTCTGGGCCAACTTCTACGTCGCCGGCAAGCCCGGCACGGTCTCCTTCCAGATCCACCGCACCGACACGCCGACGCCGACGCTGGTGATCGACTCGAGCAACCCGGCGGCCGGCTTCAACGGCACCGTCGGCGCTGGGCAGGAGCTGATCCAGATCCTGCCGGCGCCTGATGTGACCGGCCCGAACGGCGGTTGGGCTCCGTTCGCGTGGGACAAGCCGGGCCAGAACGGCAACGTCAGAGGCGAGTGGAACACGCCGATGACGATCAGATGGACCTTCACGCCGCAGACGGGCGCGCCGGTGCACGGGACGCAGTCGTTCAGAACGCTCGCGGGCCCCGACGGCGACGGTGACGGCGTCGCCGACGTCGCCGACGCCTGCCCGGCCGTCAGAGGCACGACCGCTGACGGCTGCCTGCCGGTCGCGCCGCCCGACCTCGACGGCGACGGCTTCTTCGGCGATCTCGACAGATGCCCCGCCGCCGCCGGGCCCGGCACCCTCGATGGCTGCCCGGTCGGCGGTGGAGGCGGCGGCGAGGAGCCGCCGCCCGGCGGGGGCGGCGGTGGCGGTGGCGGTGGCGGTGGGACGCCGCCTGGCGGCGGTGGTGGAACTCCGCCCGGCGGGGGCGGCGCTGAGAATCCGCCGCCGGTCGCGAGACCGGCCGCCGCTCAGCTCGTCGCGACGGTGCGCGCCAAGCGCGGTGCCCGCCTCACCGCGGCCGTGCTGCGCAGAGGGGCAAGGGTCAGATTCGCCTGCTCGCACGCGGCCGCGGCAACCGTCGCGTTGACCGTGACGGGCAGAGCGGCGAGAGCGCTCGGCCTGAAGGGCAGAGCGCCCGCGGTCGCCCGCGCGACCGTCCGCTGCGGCGCCGGCAGAGACGCGACCGTGACGCTCAAGCCCGCACGCGCCGTCCTGACAAGGCTGGCGAAGCTGCGCAGACCTTTGCCGGCGACGCTGTCGGTCGCGCTGACCGCGCCCGGCGCCACTCCCGGCGGCGCGAGCGTGGCGGTGAAGGTGGGGTAGCACCAGCGACCAGAGTGAGACGAAGACGACACTGTCAGCGCGCCGCCCGCGGCGTACGGTCGGCGCACGATGGGACTCTTCAAGCAGGTCCTCACCGCCTTCAAGCCGTCCAACATCGCCAGAGGCCTCGACGCGGCGCGCAACCCGCCGAGCGACGAGCAGATCGAGGCCAGCCTCAGATACCTGACGCCCGAGCAGCGCGCCGCCTATGACGCCAACATGGCACGGGTCGAGCAGGGCCGGGCCGAGTCGCAGGCGGCGTGGGAGGAGGCGAAGGCGATCTCCGACGGCACGCGCGTGCTCGAAGGGCCGGCCGGCAAGTACGTCTACGGCGCCGGCGTCAACGACGTCGCGACCCCGCAGGAGCTGGAGGCGATGCTGCGCTCGCAGGGCACCTTCGAGACCGTCAGAGCGATGCGCGCGTCACGCAGAGGCGAGTTCAAGCAGGCGCTGCGCCAGAGCTTCGGGATCCAGGAGGTCAAGCAGATCTCCGACCCCCAGGAGCGGATCGAGGTCGCCGCCGCCGAGCGCGCCGCGCGCGACGCCGCCCGGCTGCCGTACCGCGCCCCGCAGGCGGCAGAGATCGCGATCAGCCGCCTCGCGACGCGCGGCGAGACGCAGCTGGCCGAGCTGCTCGCCCACCTGCACGAGTCGGGCCTGGCGGCCCAGCCCGAGCGCGTCTTCGGCGTCTACCGCGTCCCCGATCGCATCAGCGGCCCGCTGACGCCGCACTCCGAGCGCGGCCGCGTCGTCGAGTGGGACGTCGTCCACGAGGCCGCCGCCGCCCGCTTCGCCGCGGCCGACAGCGGTGCCGCCGCCGCGCCGCCGTTGGTCGCGACCTCGTTCCGCGCCGTCGAGCAGTGGGTCGCGCGCCGGCTCGGCGAGCCGTCGCTGCTCGACGAGGACCTCGCGCTCGCCTTCTGCCTCGCCGCCGGCATCGGCCCGGAGCAGTGCCTCGGCCTCGCGCGCATCTCCGAGTTCCGCCAGCTGAGAGGCACGGGCGAGCAGCACGAGATGCGCACGCTCGTGCAGGGCGTCGTCGCGATCCATCCGCAGGAGGACTCCGGCGCCTTCGCGCGGCTGCGCGCCGCCGCGCCGCTGCCGCTGCCGGCCGACCCGGCCGCCGCTGCCGGCGTCCACGTCGAGCTGCTCAACTGGGAGGCGATCGGGCGGGCCGTCCACCTCAAGATCCACCACCCGCCGCCGGTCCCCTCGCCCTATCCGTACCTGCCCGCGACGCCGCAGGAGCTGCTGCGCGCGTACCTGGAGATCGTCGGCGTGCAGCCGTTCGACTGCTACAGCGCGCAGGCGACCGTCGACCATCCGCTGGAGCTGATGCAGGGCGGCTTCTTCTCGACCAACCTCGGCCCGAAGCAGCCGTGCGCGGACGGTGAGGAGCGGATGCGCACGCGCGGCTGCGAGCTGCTCGCGATCGTCTACCGCGACCGGCCCGACTACCTCGCCGGCCGCGAGCGCTGGGCGGCCTACGAGCGCGACGTGCTGCAGGCGCGGCTCGGCAACGGGCTGCGGCGGCGGCCGGCGCTGGCAGTGCCCGAGGAGGGCTTCGACATGATCCCGGCACTGCTGCGACCGGCGGCGCGCGCGGCGGCCGTCGTCGACAGCCTGACCGAGTGGGAGTGGGGGATGGAGCAGCCGCCGCCGTACCGCTACTGCTGGCCGGCGACCGACATGGACAGCGCGTGAGCTGGAGCGACCCGGACGTGACGCCGGTCGGCGGCGCGCCGGGCGCGCGCGCCGAGCTGCCGCGGCCGGTCGCGGGCGAGTCGGGCTTCCCGGCCGGCGAGGATCCCTTCGGCAGCCGCCCGTCGGTCCAGCGGCGCGGCTGGATCCGGCTCGTGCTCGGCGTCGTGCTGCTGGTCGGCGGGATCGCCGGCCTGGCCGTGGGGATCGTCCAGGCGGTCGGCGCGCACGGCCGGATCGAGGGCGACGCGGTCGGTCGCGGGATCGTGCGCGAGGGCGGCCGCGGCGGCGCGCTCGCGTTCGAGGTGCCGCCCGGCGAGCGCCGCCACTACACGGTCTACCTGCTGTTCGAGGGCCTCTTCTCCAACGACGAGGTGCAGGAGCTGGCGGTGCGCGACACCGGCTGCCTGGCGACGATGCCCGATGGCGTCCAGACCGCCTTCCGCGGTGCGCGCCAGGGGGTCGCGGCGACGCTCGGCAACGCGGCGTCGGTCGGCCACTTCAGCTCGCAGCCCGGGCGCGTGACGATCGCCTGCGCCTACACCTCCGGCACGCGCAGCTCCGAGCGGCGGCGGCCCGGCGCGGTCGCGTTCGTCGTGACGCCCGGGACGCCGAGCTGGGTGGGCAGCGGCGTGCTGACGATCCTGGGCGGCGTGGCGGCTGGCCTGCTCGGCGGCTTCCTCGCGGTATGGGGCTGGCGCGGCCGCCGGCGCATCGTCGGCTGAGGCCCCGCGCGCTGCTAGCGTCACCCCGCGTGCGCGTCTTCGCCTGCCCGCAGTGCCGCCAGCTGGTCGACTTCGAGGCGACGCGCTGCCTCAACTGCTCCACCGCCGTCGCGTACGACCCGCGGGAGCGCACGGTCGTGCGCGCCGGCGTGCCGTGCGCGAACGCCGGGATCGCCGCCTGCAACTGGCTCGCGCCGGCGCCGGGCGCGCTCTGCGCCAGCTGCCGGCTGACGCGCACGCGCCCCGCTGACGGCGACCTCGCCGGCCTCGCCGCCTTCGCGCTGGTGGAGGCGGCCAAGCGCCGGCTGCTGTTCGGCCTCGCCGAGCTGGAGCTGCCGCTGCGCTCGTGGACCGACGGCCCCGGCGGCCTCGGCTTCGACTTCCTCTCCAGCGCCGGCGAGCCGGTCACGACCGGCCACGCCGACGGGATCGTCACGATCGACCTGGCCGAGGCCGACCCGGTCCACCGCGAGCGGATGCGCGTGCAGCTGGGGGAGCCGTACCGGACGCTGGAGGGCCACCTGCGCCACGAGGTCGGCCACTGGTACCAGTCGGTCCTGATCGCCGACGGCTCGCCCGAGCAGGAGGCCTGCCGGCGGATCTTCGGCGACGAGCGCGCCGACTACCAGGCGGCGATGGACCGCCACTACGCCGCCGGCCCGCCGCCCGACTGGCGCGACCGCTTCGTCTCCGCCTACGCCTCGATGCACCCGTGGGAGGACTGGGCCGAGACCTTCGCCCACTGGCTGCACGTCAACGACGCGCTCCAGACCGCGGCCGCCTGGGGCGTCCGCGTCGACGGCCCCGCCGAGGGGATCGGGGAGCGCGCCCCGCTGCACTCCGACCCGCCCGACGCCCACGGCGACATCACCGAGCTGCTCGATGCCTGGATCCCGCTGACGCTCGCGCTCAACGCCGTCAACCGCTCGATGGGCGTCGAGGACCTCTACCCCTTCGTCCTCGCCCCGCCGGTCCAGCGCAAGTTGACCTTCGTCGACCAGCTGGCGCGGGCGGCGGCGGTGGCCTGAGCGGCGCGGGGCGTCCAGCGCGCCGGCTAGCCTCCACTCCGGAAATCGGGGCCAGGGGTTGCGCGTGTCGGAGGTCGTGGAGGTCGATTTGGAACGCCGGCTGCGGGAGGCTGCGCTGGCCGGGACCGTCGTCGACCTCCGCTCCCGCGATCCCAGACAGGACGATCCGATCCGCGGAGCGGAGTGGGGCGAGCAGCGGACGATCTCCGCCGAGCTGCTGGGCACGCTTGCGCGGACTGCCGACGTCGATGGCCGCCCGCTGCGCAAGATCTGGCTCCGTGGCGCTCGGGTCGAGGGAGCCCTCGATCTCGAAGGCGCGCGGATCTCGTGTCCGATCATCTTGCAGAGCTGTCACTTCGCTGCGCCGCTCATGCTGGACGCTGCCGAGATCGTGAGCCTCGACCTCGCAGGTAGCAGGATCGAAAGTGGCTTCTTTGGACGCGGCCTGCGCTGTCGGGGAGACATCGTGTGCGGGCGCGGCCTGCACTCGCTCAACTCGTTCGAGATCATGGGAGCGCGGATCGGCGGGGATTTCGATGCGGCCGACGGCATCTTCGAGAACGCGGGTGATGCCGCGCTGGCCGCTGACCGGATCGTCGTGGAAGGTGGCGTGTTCCTCGGTGTCGGTTTCTCGGCGCTCGGAGAGGTTCGGTTCCTCGGGGCGGCGATCGGCGGACAGCTGTCGGTCGACGAATCCCGGATGGAACGCACCTCCGGACCGGCGTTCAGCGGCGATGGGATGTCGGTGAAGGGCGGCATCTTCTTCGTCGGCCGGTTCTTGATCATCGGCGAGACCCGTCTGCTCGGCGCACGTGTGCATGGTCAGCTGACTCTTGCTGACGGGACGATGCGCAACGAGGACGAGCAGGCGTTCAACGGCGATGGCATGCACGTTGACGGGGCATTCCTCTGCCGAGGGCTTTCAGTCGAGGGAGGCATTCGCGTGACCAACTCCGCCGTCACCGGGCCGTTGAGAGTGTCTCACTCGACTGTCGCGAACCGCGGCGGCGTGGCGTTCGACGGCGGCAACGCACAGTTCAACGGCGGGGTCAGCTGCACCGAGAGCACGTTCGCCGGGACGATCAGCTTCGCCGGTTGTGACGTCCGCGGGGATGCGCATTTCCGGACCGTCAAGTGGGGGAGCGCGGACGGGATCGCGCTCGACTTCCAGAGCCTGTCTGTCTCGCGCGGCCTCTACCTGCAGCCGCGGGAAGCCGGAGACGGTTGGATCAACCTCGACAATGTGGCAGCTGGGCACCTGAGCTCTTCGAGCGAGACATGGAGCCGTGGCTACGAGCTCGGAGGCATGACGTACGGACAGCTCTGGGAAGCGGTGCCGTGGCCGGACGGGAGAACGCGATGGCGTCCACGCAGCTCCGTCGATGCGAACCTCGAATGGATCGCGGGCAATCGCAACGGCTACCTCCCACAGCTCTACGAACAGCTCGCCGAGTACTACCGTGCGACCGGGCACGAACAGCGACAGCGCGCTGTCCTCGTCGCAAAGCAGCGCCATCGCCGCAGACACCTCAGTCCGGCGGCGCGCGCGTGGAACGTCGTCGAGGACCTGCTGGTCGGATACGGCTATCGAACCTGGCAGGCGCTGATCCCGTTCGTGCTGCTGCTCGCCGGCGGCTGGTGGTACTTCGGTCACGAGGCGGAGATCGTGCAGCGCAACCCGAGACTGAACGCGCCCGACTTCAACGCGCTGACGTTCACACTGGACCAGCTGCTGCCGGTGATCAACCTCGGGCAGCGCGACTACTGGGTGGCCAGCGGCGATGCGCAGACGGTCGCGACCGTGCTCGTGCTGGCTGGCTGGGTGCTGACGACGGCGATCATCGCGGCGCTGACCGGGCTCGTGCGGCGGACGAGCTGAAAATTCTCTCGCCAGCCGCGATGAGTTTCGCGGCGACCCCCTGTCCTTGGGTGCAGAAGCAGTTCAGACCATCCCGCACCAAGGAGCCCCACATGTCCCGTCTCGTCTTCCTCAACCTGCCGGTCACCGACGTCAAGGCGTCGAAGGCGTTCTTCAGCAAGCTCGGCTTCACGTTCAACGAGAAGTTCGAGGACGACACGACGACGTGCATGGTGATCAACGAGGGCGCCTCGTACGCGATGCTGATGGAGCACGAGAAGTTCGCCAGCTTCGCCGTCAAGCCGTTCGCCGATCCGGCGACCTCGACGCAGTCGCTGATCAGCGTCTCGGCCGAGGATCGCGCCGGGGTCGACAGCTTCGCCGACGCGGCGCTCGCCGCCGGCGGCAAGCCGGCGAAGGAGCCGCAGGACTACGGCTTCATGTACGGCCGCAGCTTCTTCGACCTCGACGGCCACCACTGGGAGGTCATGTGGATGGACCAGGCCGCGGTCGAGGCCGGTCCGGCCGAGTACGCCGAGCAGGGTTGAGCTGACGTTGGTCAGCGCGCTGCCCGGGACCCTTTCGGGCCCGGGTGGCGGCTGGCGTAGGATTGCCGGCGTGCCCCCAAGCATCGACGCGACCCTCCCGATCGAGCGCGAGCTGGAGCTTCACCGCCGCGCCCTCACCGGCTACTGCTACCGGATGCTCGGATCCGGCTCCGAGGCCGAGGACGCCGTCCAGGAGACGATGGTCCGGGCCTGGAAGGCGGCCGACAAGCTGGAGGCGCGCGCGGCGCTGAAGTCGTGGCTCTACCGGATCGCGAGCAACGTCTGCTTCGACATCCTGCAGAGCTCGCAGCGGCGCGCGCAGCCGATGGACCTCGGCCCCTCCTCTGACGCCGACGCCGCGCTCGGCTCGCCGCTGCCCGAGCACGCCTGGGTGCAGCCGGTCGCCGACGCGCGCGTGCTGCCGGAGACGACCGACCCGGCAGCGCTCGCCGAGTCCCGCGAGACGCTCCGTCTCGCCTTCGTCGCGGCGCTCCAGCACCTGCCGCCGAGACAGCGCGCGGTGCTGATCCTGCGCGAGGTGCTGCGCTGGCAGGCGAGCGAGGTCGCCGAGCTGCTCGACACCAGCGTCGCCTCGGTCAACAGCGCGCTGCAGCGGTCGCGCGCGACGCTCGAGTCGCTCGACCTCGACACCGCCGACACGGCGCCGCGCGCGGTCGACGCCGAGCAGCAGGCGCTGCTCGCCAAGTACGTCGAGGCGTTCGAGGCGTACGACATCGCCTCGCTCGTGACGCTGCTGCAGGAGGACGCGACCTTCTCGATGCCGCCGCTGCCGCTGTGGCTGACCGGGCAGCAGAACGTGCACGACTTCATGCTCGGGGCCGGCGCCCACTGCGAGGGCTCCAGAGTCCTCGCGACCTCCGCCAACGGCGGCCCGGCGGTCGGGATCTACCACCCGGCCGAGGACGGCTACGAGCCGTGGGCGATCGTCGTGGTGGAGACCGACGGCGACCGAATCTCCGGGCTGCACCACTTCCTCTTCCCGCCGCTGTTCGCCGAGTTCGGCCTGCCGCCGAAGCTCGACGCCGCGGGCGTCGGCGTGCTCGCTCCGTAGGCGGGGCACGCGCGCGCCGCGAGGCGCCATCTCGAGCAGCACCCCGAACGCGCCCGTCCGGGCGCGTTCGTCGTCGTGGGGTGCGTCCGCTCGCGCCAAGAGGTCCGCATGCGGCATCCGCCGGCGCGAATTCCTTGACAAACGAAATGCGTTTCACGTACGGTCCTCCGCGAGGAGGAAGAGATGGAACGCATTCCGTCTGTCGAAACAGTTGGGCTTGTCGAGAGCGAGCCCGTCACCAACCGATCGGTCGAGCGCGCCTGCGCGCTGCTGAGCGCGTTCACGCCTGAGCAGCCGCGTCTGACGCTCGGCGCGCTCGCGCAGGCCGCCGGCCTGCCGAAGCCGACCGCGCACCGGATCGTCACGACGCTGGTCGCGACCGGCTTCATGACGCAGGCCGAGGACGGCGCCTACGGCCTCGGCTTCCGGCTGCTGTCGCTCGGCGCGATCGTGCGCGAGAACCTCGACGTCGTGCGCGCCTGCGCAGCGGCGATGGAGCGGCTGGCGCGGGCGACGGGGGAGACGGTGATCCTCGGCGAGGCCGACTGGGCCGCGCGCGAGGTGACGATCGTCCATCGCGTCGACAGCTCGCACACGCTGTCGGTGCTCTCGCCGATCGGCCGCCGCTCCGCGATCCCGCCCGGCGCGCTCGGCAAGGCGCTGCTGATCGGCCTCGCGGAGGCCGAGGCGGAGGCCGTGATCGCCGCGCTGCCGCTGAGCGCGGAGACCGACCGCACGCACACCGACCCCTTCGCGCTCGTCGCCGAGATCCGCCGCTTCCGCGCGCTCGGCTACGTCGTCGAGGAGGGCGAGTACCTCGCGGATGTCTCCGGCGTCGCGGCGCCGGTGCGGCTGGAGGGCGCGCGTCCCGTCGCCGCGCTCGGCCTCGTCGGCCCGAGCACCCGTTTGCAGGGCGAGATCGAACGGCTCGGCGCGCTCGTGCGCGACACCGCCGCCGAGCTGAGCGCATAGCGCCGCACACCCACTTCACGCACACAGTCCCCCCAGCGAAACCGAGAAGGTCGATGAGCACACCCACCCAGCCCGCCCCCGGGGCCGCGTTCTACGTCGGCTCCGACATCGGCGGCACCTTCACCGACACCGTCCTGCTGACCGAGGACGGCGAGGTGCACATGGCCAAGAGCCCGACGACGAAGGAGGAGCTGACGCGCGGCGCGATCAGCGCGCTGGAGCTGGCCGCCGGCGCGATCGGCGTCGAGCGCGAGCAGATCGGCGACGGCCTCGTCTACTACGCCCACGGCACGACGCAGGCGACCAACGCCTTCATCGAGCGCAAGGGCGTGCGCACCGGCCTGCTCTGCACGCGCGGCTTCCGCGACGTGCTGCGCAGCCAGCGCTCGACGGCGAGCTGGGCCGGCCTCGGCCACACCGCGCGCCACTACTCGCAGCGCACGCTGCCGCAGCCGATCGTGCCGCTGGACCAGATCCGCGAGATCGAGGAGCGGGTCGACTACAAGGGCTCGGTCGTCGTGCCGCTCAACGAGGAGCAGCTGCGCACGGCGGTGCGCGAGCTGGTCGCCGACGGCTGCGAGGCGATCGCGATCACCTTCCTGTGGGCCTTCCGCAACGACCTGCACGAGCGCCGCGCCGTCGAGATCGTCGCCGAGGAGGCGCCGCACGTCTTCGTCTCCGCCGCCTCGCAGCTGCTGCCGATCCTCGGCGAGTACGAGCGCACTTCGACGACCTCGATCAACGCCTACCTCGGCCCGATCATCTCGCGCTACGTCACCAACCTCGAAGGCGAGCTGCGCGAGAGCGGCTTCCGCGGCGAGCTGTCGATCATGGAGTCGGGCGGCGGCGTGCTGCCGGCCGGCGACGCGGCGACGCAGGCGGCGGCGATGCTGACCTCCGGCCCGGCCGGCGGCGTGCTCGCCTCGGCGGCGCTGGCGGCCGAGAAGGGCTGGCCGAACGTGATCACCTCCGACATGGGCGGCACCTCGTTCGACGTCGGCCTCGTCGTCGACGGCGAGCCGCTGCTGACGCGCAACGCCGAGGTCGGCCGCTTCCACGTCGCGCTGCCGATGATCGGCGTGACCGCGATCGGCGCCGGCGGCGGCTCGATCGCGCAGGTCAACGACGGCCACCTGACCGTCGGCCCCGAGAGCGCGGGCGCCCGCCCCGGCCCGGCCTGCTACGGCCGCGGCGGCACGCGCCCGACGGTCACTGACGCCGACGTCGTGCTCGGCATCATCGACCCCGAGTACTTCCTCGGCGGCAACATGGGGCTCGACCGCGCGGCCGCCGAGCGGGCGATCCGCGAGCACGTCGCCGAGCCGCTCGGGCTCGGCCTGCTGGAGGCGGCCGCCGGCATCCGCTCGGTCGCCGACAACCATATGGCCGACCTGCTGCGCAAGGTGACGCTGCGAGCCGGCTACGACCCGCGCGACTTCGTCGTCTTCGCCTACGGCGGCGCCGGCCCGACGCACGCCCACCGCTACGCCGCCGAGGCGGGCATCAGAACGGTCTTCGTGCCGGCGACCGCGGCCGTCCACTCGGCCTACGGCGCCGTCACCTCCGACCGCCACCGCACCTTCACCGTCGCCCACCACGCGCAGGCGCCGCGCGGCTTCGCGCGCGCCAGCGAGCACGTCTCGGCGGCCGAGATGGAGGCCGCCTTCGCGACCCTCTCGGCGCGCTGCGAGGCGGCGATGGGGACCGAGCAGCTGAGCACCCGCCGCTACGTCGGCATGCGCTTCCGCCAGCAGGTCCACGAGCTGGCGATCGAGCTGCCGGCCGGCGAGGTCACCCCAGCGGTCGTCGACCAGCTCGTCGAGGACTTCACCGCTCGCTACGAGCACATCTACGGCAGAGGCACCGCGCTGCGCGTCGCCGGCGTCGAGTTCACGATCCTGCGCGTCGACGGCCACGTGCCGGTCACGCGACCGGCGCCGGCGCCGAAGGCGAGCAGCCTCGATCCGCTGCCGCCGAGCGGCAGCCGCGAGATCTGGTTCGAGGAGCGCGGCGCGCTCACGCCAACCGCCGTCTACCGCCCCGAGGACCTCGCCGGCGGCGGCACGATCGCCGGCCCGGCCGCGATCGAGCAGGCCGGCACCACCGTCATCGTCGGCCCCGGGCAGAGCGCGCTCGTCGACGGCCACGGCCACATCACCATCGAGATCCCGCAGGAGGACCAGTGACCGAGCTCGCCGCGCCCACGGGCGCCTACCAGTACGAGCGCCAGACGGTCGACCCCGTCACCTTCGAGGTCATCCGCCACCGGCTGCTGGCGATCACCGACGAGCAGGGCGCGGCGCTCGCCGCCGTCTCCGGCTCGCCGCTGGTCAACGAGGCGACCGACTTCAACACCGGCCTCTACCGCGCCGGCGGCGAGGTCGCCGCGATGGGGCAGACGGTGATCTTCCACGCCGCCTCCTGCTCGCAGATGGTCAAGCACGTGATCGCCGACTGCGAGGACGATCCCGGCATCGGCGAGGGCGACGTGTTCGTCGTCAACAGCCCCTACAAGGGCGCCCTGCACGCGCCCGACATGGGGCTGCTGGCGCCGATCTTCCACGACGGCGAGCGGATCGCCTGGACCGGCGCCGCCTGCCACCAGCTCGACGTCGGCGGGATGGTCAAGGGCAGCTTCTGCTCCGCCGCGACCGACGTCCGCCAGGAGGCGATGCTGCTGCCGCCGATGAAGCTGATCGACGGCGGCGAGCTGCGCAGCGACGTCTGGAACATGATCACCGGGATGTCGCGGCTGCCGATGAACCTCGGCCTCGACATGAAGGGGATGCTGGCCGCCAACAACGTCGCGCAGAAGCGGCTCGGCGAGCTGATCGACCGCTACGGCGTCGACGTCGTGCTGTCGGTGATGGACGAGCTGATGGACCTCTCCGAGCGCCGCCTGCGCAGCCGCCTGCGCGAGCTGCCCGACGGCGTCTTCGCCGCCCGCACCTACCTCGACCACGACGGCCACGAGGACAAGCTCCACCCGATCGAGGTGACGCTGACCAAGACCGGCGACCAGCTCAGCTTCGACTACTCGGCCTCCTCGCCGCAGGCGAGAGGGTTCGTCAACTGCACCTACACCGGGCTGCTGGCGGGCGTCTACGCCGGCGTGCTGCCGCTGCTGGCGCACGACCTCCCGTGGACGGAGGGGATCTTCCGCCCGATCGAGGTGATCGCGCCACCCGGCCTGATCTGCTCGGCCGAGTGGCCGGCGCCGGTCTCGCAGGGTCCGCTCGGCGCGATGTGGCTGACCGAGACGACCGCGACCGAGGTGCTGTCGAAGCTCGTCTCGACCTCGCCCGATCACATCGTCGAGGCGCAGGCCTCGCCCTCCGGCGGCCCCGACATCTTCACCGTCGACGGCCTCAACCAGCACGGCGAGCCGGCGACCGGCGTGATGCTCGACCAGACGATGAGCGGCGGCGGTGCCTACGCCCACCGCGACGGCCTCAGCCCGCAAGGGCACCGCAACATCATCGCCGGCAAGGCGCCGAACGTGGAGTCGCTGGAGCTGATCATGCCGGTGCTCTACCTGCACCGGCGGCTGCTCGCCGACACGCCCGGCGCCGGCCGCAACCGCGGCGGCCAGAGCAGCGGCGCGGCGTACATGGTCCACGACGTCGACTCCTTCCGCGTGCTCGCCGCCTGCCACGGCTACACGGTGCCGACGGCGCCGGGGCTGTGGGGCGGCCTGCCGGCGGCGACCAACGTCCACCGCCTCTACCGCGACACCGACGTGCGCGCGAAGCTGGCGGCCGGCGAGCTGGTCACCGAGATCGACCAGCTGAGCGTCAGCGAGCAGCTGCTGAGCGCGAAGCCGCCGGTCTTCGAGTTCGGCCACGACGACGTCTACGAGTGGGGGCCGCAGGGCGGCGGCGGCTGGGGCGACCCGCTGCTGCGCGCGCCCGAGCTGGTCGCCGCCGACGTGCGCGACGACGCCGTCACGGTCGCGACCGCGCGCGCCGCCTACGGCGTCGTGGCCGACGCCGACGGAACGCTCGACGCGGACGCGACGGCCGCGCTGCGGGAGGAGATCCTCACGGCCCGCCGAGCCTGGCCGGCGGCGCAGGAGCCGCTCACGCTCGACGCCGCCGCCGGCCGCACGCTGGCGCCGGTCGGCGATCAGCTGTCGATCGTCGAGCTGGACGGCGAGCGCTACTGGGCCTGCGACTGCGGCAGCGCCTTCGCGCACGCGCACGAGAACCCGAAGCTGCGGCTCGGGACGGCGCTCGCCGAACCGGCCGACCTCGGCACGCGCGTGACGTTCCACGCCGAGATCGAAGTGCGCCGCTCGGCCTGCACGAGCTGCGGGCGGCTGCACTTCGCCGAGGTCGCGCGCCACGACGACCCGCCGCTGTTCGACGTGCGCGTCGAGGTCGCCTGATGTCGGCCGCGCCGTCGGCCGCGCCGCTGCTGCAGGCGCTCGAGGTGCGCAAGTCGTTCGGCGCCACGCAGGCGCTGAAGGGGGTCGACTTCGAGCTGCGTGCGGGCGAGGTGCACGCGCTGCTGGGCCCCAACGGGGCCGGCAAGTCGACGCTCGTGAAGGTGATCGCCGGGGCGCTGCGACCCGACGCCGGGCGGCTGCTGCTGGGCGGGGAGGAGCTGGGCCGGATCGGCCCCGCCGCCGCCCACGCCGCCGGCATCGAGACGATGCTGCAGCAGACGGCGCTGATCCCCGACCTGTCGGTCGCCGAGAACATCGCGCTCGGCCGCAGAGGCGGCCGCGGCGGCTTCGTCGACTGGCGCGCGCAGCGGCGCGACGGCGCCGCGGCGCTGGCGGCGCTCGGCCTCGACCTGCGGCTGGAGCAGCCGGTCGGCGAGCTGTCGATCGCCGACCAGCGCGCCGTCGAGCTGGCGCGCGCGCTCTCGCGCCGCTGCCGCGTGCTGATCCTCGACGAGCCGACGGCGACGCTCGGCGCGCGCGAGGCGCGCGTGCTGCTGGAGCAGGTCCGCCGCACGGCGGCCGAGGGCGTCGGCGTCGTCTACGTCTCCCACCACCTCGACGAGGTGCTGGAGGTCGCCGACCGCGCGACGGTCGTGCGCGACGGCCGCGTCGTCGAGGTGATGGAGCTGCGGCGCGACGGCGTGCAGGCGCGCGACCTCGTGCGCGCGATGATCGGCCGCGAGGTCGAGGTCGCGCAGCCGCCGGCGCTCGCCGGCGGCGGGGCGATCGCGCTGGAGGCGCAGTCCGTCACCGTCGGGCGGCGGCTGCAGGAGGTCTCGCTGACGTTGCGCAGGGGCGAGATCGTCGGGCTGTTCGGCGCCGTCGGCGCCGGCCAGTCGACGCTCGCGCGGGTGCTGTCGGGGCAGACGCGGCCGAGCGCCGGCAGCGTCGCCGTCGACGGCCGGCCGCTGCGCGTGCGCACGCCGCGCGGGGCGCTGCGGCGCGGCGTCGCGCTGGTGCCGGAGGACCGCCTGCGCAGCGGGCTCGTGCCGGCCTTCGACGTCGCCGAGAACATCCAGCTGAGCGCGCGGGCGCTGGGACGCGGCGTGCTCGCGCGCCGCCGCCTGCCGGAGGCGCGCAGATGGGTCGCCGACCTCGGCATCCATCCGGCCGACCCGACCGTCGCCGTCTCCGCGCTCAGCGGCGGCAACCAGCAGAAGGTCGTCTTCGCCAAGACGGTCGCCAGCGGCGGCCGCGTGCTGGTGCTGGAGGAGCCGACGGCGGGGGTCGACGTCGGCGCCAAGCAGGAGATCCGCGCGCTCGTGGGGCGGCTCGCCGGCGACGGCGCCGCCGTCGCGATCGTCTCGACCGAACCAGAGGAGGTGCTGGCGATGTGCCATCGCATCGTCGTGCTGCGCAAGGGCAGCGTCGTCGCCGAGCTGCCGCGCGAGGCGGCGACCCGGCAGACGCTGACGGAGCTCGCGACGGGCGCGGAGGCGGAGCGATGAGCGCCGTCGACTCGCTCACCGCGCCCTCGGCGGCGCGCCGCGGCCCGCTCGCTGCGCTGCGGCGGCTCGGCCCGACCGGCTCGCACGTCGCCGCGCTGGCGGTCGTGCTGCTGGTCGTGATCGTCGTCGCGTCGCTGCTGTCGGAGACCTTCCTGACGAGCGACAACCTGCTCAACGTTGCGCGCCAGGTCGCCGTGCTGGGGATCCTCGCCGGCGCCACGACGCTGCTGATGGTCTCCGGCGGAATCGACCTCTCGATCGGCGCCTGCGCCTCGCTCTGCGGCGTGATCGCGGCGAAGATGCTGACCGGCGGCGACAGCGCGACGCTGGCGGTGCTCGCGGTGCTCGCGATCGGGATGGGCGTCGGGCTGCTGAACGGGATCGCGATCGTCGTCTCCAACGCGCCGCCGCTGATCCTCACGCTCGGCACGATGTCGATCCTCGAAGGGTTCTCGCAGGCGACGACCAACGCCGAGACGATCCCCGTCTCGAACTTCGGCTGGCTCGGTGCGGCGACGCTCGCCGGGATCCCGATGCCGGCCTTCGTCGCCGGCCTCGTGCTGGTCGCCTGCGGCCTGCTGCTGCGCTTTACCCGCCTCGGGCGCGACGCGCTCGCGATCGGCGGCAACGAGCACGCCAGCTTCGTCGCCGGGATCGGCATCCGCCGCGTCAAGGTCGCGCTCTACGTGATCGCGGGCGGCCTCGCCGCGCTCGCCGGCCTCGTGCTCGTCTCGCGCGTCGGCGCCGCCAGCCCGATGGGCGGCGTCGGCCTCGAACTGCAGGCGGTCGCCGCCGTCGTGATCGGCGGCGCCTCGCTCGCGGGCGGCCGCGGCAGCGTCGCCGGGACGGTGCTCGGCGTCGTCCTGCTCGGCGTCATCACCAACGTGCTCAACCTGCTCAACGTGCAGACGTACTACCAGTCGGTCGCCACCGGCGCCGTCATCGCGATCGCCGTGATGTCGGGGCAGGCGGGCACCCGCTGGCGCTCGGATCGAGCCGGCGGCCACTAGCCCGCCGCCGGCACAAGGAGGAGAGAGAGATGGTCGTTCACACCCCGCGGCGCCGCTGGGCGCTCACCCTCGCCGTCGTCACGGCGGCCTCGGTCGCGATCGGCTGCGGTAGCAGCTCCGACGACGGCGGCAGCGGCAGCGCCACCGCCGCAGGCGGCGGCGACAAGCCGACCGTCGGCTTCATCAACGGCAGCTCGGTCGAGTTCAACATGTGCGTCTCCAGAGGCCTGAAGGCCGGCCTCGGCGACGGCGCCGAGCTGAACGAGGTCAACTCGCGCGACGACGTCGGCGCGGAGGTCTCCAACGGCGAGGACCTGCTGGCGCGCAACCCCGACGCGCTCGTGCTGCAGACGGTCAACGTCCAGTCGGGCGCGCAGATCGTCGCGAAGGCGAACACGGAGAAGGTGCCGGTCTTCCTCAGCTCGGTCGACTTCGTGCGCGACCCGAGCAAGGTCGCGGGCGCGGTCGTCTTCGACAACGGCGCGACCGGCGCGAAGATCGGCGGCTTCCTCGCCGAGCAGATCAGCGCGGCCGGCGGCAGCGACGAGGTGAAGGTCGCGATCGTCGCCGGTGCTCCCGGCGCGGCGTCGGACTTCCTCGTCAGAGGGTTCAAGGGCGCGCTCGCGGCGGCGCCGAACGCGAAGGTCGTCTTCGAGCAGCCGGCGATGTGGAACCGCGGCAAGGCCGCCTCGGTCGCCGAGAACATGATCCAGGCGCAGCCCGACCTCGACTACGTGCTCGTCTCCAACGAGGACATGGCCTTCGGCGTGCTGAAGTCGCTGCAGGCGGCCGGCAAGGACGGCCAGGTCAAGATCGTCACCAACGGCGGCACCGAGCTGGGCCTGAGAGCGGTCGAGGAGGGCGAGTTCCTCTCGACGACCGACGCCTCGCCGTTCCAGATCGGCTTCCGCACCGGCAGAGCGGTGCTCGCCGACCTCGGCGGCGAGAGAGCGGCCGAGCCGGTGCAGACGCTGCCGGTGCAGGTGATCACGAGAGACAACGCCGCCGACGCCGCGGCCTACTGCGCCGCCTCATGAGCGGCGCGGCGGTCACCGCCGACTGGGTCACGTTCCCCAGCATCGGCGGCGAGATCCGCGGCTACCTCGCACTCCCTTCGGGGAGTGCGGGGCCGGCCGCCGGCCGGCGGTGCGTCGTGATGGCGCACGAGAACCTCGGCGTCACGCCGCACCGCGAGGAGGTCACGCGGCGGCTGGCGGGGGAGGGCTACGCGACGCTGACGGTCGACCTCTTCACGCGTGCCGGCGGCGCGCCGTCGGAGTACTCCTCGCCGGCCGATCGCCGCATCAAGGCGTTCCTGTCGGCGACCGACGACCAGGCCGTCCCGGACGTGCTCGCCGGCCTGCGCTTCCTCGCCGGCGTCGACGGCGTCGATGCGACGCGGGCCGGCGTGATCGGCTTCTGCATGGGCGGCGGCACGGCGATCGCGGCCGCGCTGCTCGGCGACGCCTTCAAGGCCGCCGTCTCGCTCTACGCGCTGCCCGTGCTGCTGCCGGAGTACGCGACCAGCGGCCGGCCGGTCGACCGGATCGCGCAGGCACCGGCGATCCGCTGCCCGATCCAGTTCCACTTCGGCGAGCAGGATGAGGTGATCCCGCTCGATCAGGTGCAGCGGCTCGACGCGGCGGCGAGAACGACCGGGCTGCCGGTCGAGACCTACACCTACGCCGGCGCCGGCCACGCCTACCACGACGACACGCACAGAAACCACGCCCCGGCGGCGGCCGCGCTGACGTGGGAGCGCGCGCTCGCCTTCTTCGGAACCCACCTGTGAGCCTCTGGACTGACTTCCTCGGCGCCGAGGTCTCGTGGGTCGAGGCCGGCGGCGTGGCGACGCGCGTGCTCGCCGCCGGCCCGGCCGACGCCGCCCCGCTCGTGCTGCTGCACGGCCGCGGCGGTCACCTCGAATCGTGGCGGGCGAACGTCGCGTCGCTGGCGCGAGAGCACCGCGTGCTCGCGTTCGACCTGCTCGGCCACGGTCTCACCGGCCGCCACGACGGCGGCTACGGGATCGCCGAGCTGACCGCGCACGCGGCCGCGACGCTCGATGCGCTCGGCGTGGCCGGCGCGCTCGGCGGCGACGCGGGCGGCACGGGCGGCGACCGGCGCGGCCCCGTCGTGCTCGCCGGCCAGTCGATCGGCGGCTGGGTCGGCGCGCGGATCGCGCTCGAGCGCCCCGACCTCGTCCGCGCGCTCGCGCTGATCGAGCCGGCCGGCCTCCAGAGCGAGAGCGAGCGGCTCGCCGACCCGCGCGTCGCCGCCGCCTTCCAGCGCGGCGGCCGCGCCTTCGCCGAGCCGACCGCCGACGCCGTCCGCGAGCGCCTTTCCGGCCTCGTCGCCGACCCGGCCGTGATCGACGACGAGCTGGTCGAGACCCGCCGCGCGCTCTACGCGCCGGAGGCCGCGCGCGCGGTCCACCGCGCCGTCCGCGCCGCCGACAACAGCGCCGCGCTGCTCGGCCCCCAGCAGCTCGCGACCCTGCGCGAGCGCGGCCTCCCGCTGCTGATGATCCGCGGCGAGCACGGCCACACCCCGGCGCAGGTCGTCGCCGACGCGGCCGCCGCCGCCGGCGCCCGCCTCCACACGCTGCCCGGCGCCAAGCAGTGGCCGCAGCTGGAGGCGCCCGCCGCCGTCAACGACCTGCTGCACGACTTCGCAACCACGCACGGAAGGACCTGACTCCCGATGTCATTCTGGATCGACGCGCTCGGCACGAGCGTCACCTACCACGACGCCGGCGGGATCCGCACCCGCGCGATCGAGGCCGGCCCCGCCGACGGCGAGGTCGTCGTGATGATGCACGGCCTCTCCGGCCACGCCGAGGGCTTCGTGCGCAACGTGCGCGCCTTCGGCGAGGCCGGCTACCGCGTCTACGCGATCGACGCGATCGGCCACGGCTTCAGCGACAAGCCGGCCGACGCGACCTACCACTCGCCGCTCTTCGAGCGGCACCTGCTCGACTTCCTCGACGCCGTCGGCGCCGAGCGCGCGCACCTGATCGGGCAGTCGCTCGGCGCCTGGACCGGCTGGCGCGTCGCGCTCTCCCACCCCGAGCGCGTGCGCTCGCTGATCTCGGCGACCGGCGCCGGGATCCTGCTCTCCGACGCGGCCAGCCAGGCCGAGTCGCAGGCGATCCACAGAAAGGTCGCGGCGGTCACCAACAAGGCGCTGGAGGCGCCGACGAGAGAGCGCGTCCGCGCGCGGCTGGAGTTCCTGATGGCGACGCCGGAGAGCGTCCCGGACGAGCTGGTCGACACGCGCTGGACGATCTTCAACCTGCCCGACTCGCGCCGCTCGATGGCGAAGATGACGAGCGAGCAGACCGGCGAGGAGAACCGCGCCAACCTGCTGCGCGAGGAAGACCTCGCTCGCACGCGCGTCCCGACGCTGCTGGTCTGGACCGACCTCAACCCGACCGTCCCGGCGGCGACCGCCGAGAAGGCGGCGAAGCTCGTCCCCGGCGCGCGCTTCGAGCTGATCGAGCAGGCCGGCCACTGGCCGCAGTTCGAGCAGCCGGAGGCGTTCAACCGCATCGCGCTCGACTTCATCGGGAGCAACTGATGGGCGAGGTCGTCTGGGCCGCCTGCGTCTCGCACGCCGGCGGCCAGCTGCGCGTCCAGCGCAGCGAGCGCGAGCAGGAGAAGCTCGACCGCGTCTACGGCGGCTGGGAGCGGCTGCGGGCGTCGCTGGCCGACGCGCGCGCCGATGCGCTCGTCGTCGTCGGCAACGACCACATGCTGACGTTCTCCGAGGACCTGATGCCGACGTTCACGATCGGCCGCGGCAGCGGCTTCGAGACGTGGGGCGAGCTGGGCAACACGATCCGCGAGCTGCCCGGCGCGGCCGACCTCGCCGACGCGCTGCACGCCGATCTCGTCCACGACGGCTTCGACGTCGCCGGCATGGCGGGGATGCGGCTCGATCACTCCTACGCCTGCCCGCTGCACTTCCTCGACCCAGACGACGCGCTGCCGCTGGTGCCGCTGTCGGTCAACACCTTCGTGCGGCCGCTGCCGTCGTTCGCGCGCTGCCGCCAGCTCGGCATCGCGCTCGCCGACGCGATTGCGCGCCAGCAGGTCGCCGAGCGCGTCGCGGTCGTCGCGACCGGCGGCATCAGCCACTGGATCGGCGTGCCCGAGACCGGTCGCATCAACCCCGACTGGGACCGCGCCTTCCTCGACCTGTTCGAAGGGCCCGACCTGCCGGCGCTCGACGGGATGCGCGAGGATCAGTTCATCGCCGGCGGCGGCCCGGGCGCCGGCGAGCTGCTGTGCTGGATGGTCGCGCTCGGCGCGGCCGGCTCGCACGGCGGGCGCCGGCTCGTCTACGAGCCGGTGGAGGAGTGGATCACCGGGATCTCGCTCGTGGAGATGACGCTGTCATGAGCCGCCTGCACCTGCAACGCGCCGCCTACCACCTGTCGCTGCCCGGCCCGCTGCCAGCCCGCCACCCCGCGGACCCGGCCGGCGCGCTCGCCGAGCTGCGCGCGCTGACGGCCGGCGAGCCGCTCGCCTCTCTGCGCGGCGTCGACCTGCGGCTCGACCTGACCGACGACGAGGCCGCGCTGATCGCCGGCGGCGACGTCGCCGAGCTGTACCGCCGCGGCGTCCATCCCAACGTCGTGCGCAACTTCGCCGGCATGTTCGGGATCGACTACGTCGCCCGCTACCGCGAGGCGGGGCTGCGCGATGACTGAGGCGCGCGCGCTGGACGACCAGGCGGTCGCGGCGGAGGCGGCGCTGCTGCTGGAGGCGGAGCGCACGCGCGTCGCGATCGAGCCGATCACCGGCCGCCACCCGGCCGTGACGATCGCCGATGCCTACGCGATCCAGCTCGCCGGCCGCGAGCTGCGGCTGGCGCGGCCGGGCGCGGCGCTGGTCGGCCGCAAGGTCGGGCTGACGAGCGCCGTGATGCAGCAGATGATGGGCGTCGACCAGCCCGACTTCGGCTACCTGACGGCGGCGATGATCAGCGCCGACGGGGCGACGCTCGACCCGGCCGCCTTCCTCGCGCCGCGCGTCGAGGCCGAGATCGCGTTCAGGCTCAAGGCGCCGCTGGCCGGTGCCGAGCTGACGATCGCCGACGTGCTGGCGGCGACCGAGGCGGTCGCGCCGGCGCTGGAGGTGATCGACAGCCGCGTCGCCGACTGGCGCATCAAGATCGCCGACACGATCGCCGACAACGCCTCCTCCGGCCACGTCGTGCTCGGCGCCTGGCAGCCGGTCGGCGTGCTCGACCTCGCGGCGGTCGAGGTGTCGCTGGAGGTCGCGCCCGAGGGCGAGGCCAACAGCGGCACCGGCGCTGCCGTGCTCGGCCACCCGGCCGCGCCGATCGTGTGGCTGGCGCGGGCGCTGCACGACTACGGCGGCGAGGGGATCGCGGCGGGGGAGATCGTGATCCCCGGCGCCGTCTCCAGAGCGCTGCCGGTCGCGCCCGGCCAGCGCGCGACGGCCCGCTTCGCCGGCCTCGGCGAGGTCTCGGCCACGTTCGAGGCGGTCGCGTGATGGCGCAGAAGGTCAAGGCCGCGATCCTCGGCCCCGGCAACATCGGCACCGACCTGCTCGTCAAGCTGCTGCGCAGCGAGCACGTCGAGCCGGCGCTGATGGTCGGCATCTACGACGACTCGCCGGGGCTGGCGCGGGCGCGCGAGCTGGGCGTCGAGACCAGCTCCGGCGGGATCGACGCGCTGCTGGAGCGGGAGGAGATCGCGCTCGTCTTCGAGGCGACCGCCGCCAGAGCGCACCGTGCGAACGCGCCGCGGCTGGAGGCGGCCGGGAAGGTCTGCGTCGACCTGACGCCGGCCGCGGTCGGGCCGTACGTCGTGCCGTCGGTCAACCTCGCCGACCACCTCGGCGCGCCGAACGTCAACCTCGTCACGTGCGGCGGGCAGGCGACGATCCCGATCGTCCACGCGATCGACCGCGTCGCGGACGCGTCGTATGCCGAGATCGTCGCGACGATCGCGAGCGCCGGCGCCGGCCCGGGCACGCGCGCGAACATCGACGAGTTCACCGAGACGACCGCGCGCGGGATCGAGCTGGTCGGCGGCGCCGACCGCGGCAAGGCGATCATCATCCTCAACCCGGCCGAGCCGCCGATCCTGATGCGCGACACGATCTACGCGCGCGTGCGCAGACCGGATGCGGAGGCGGTCGCGGCGTCGGTGCGGGAGATGGTCGCGGAGCTGAGCCGCTACGTGCCCGGCTACCGCCTGCTGTTGTGCGAGAGCGACGGCGACCTCGTGACCGTGATGGTCGAGATCGAGGGCGCGGGCGACTTCCTGCCGGTCTACTCCGGCAACCTCGACATCATGACCGCCGCCGCCGCGCGCGTCGGCGAGCTGCTGGCGCAGCGGCTGCTCGGACTGGAGGTGGCGGCATGACCGCGCTGACGTTGGTCGACTCCTCGCTGCGCGACGGGATGCACTCCGTCCGCCACCGCTTCACGCCGCAGCAGGTCGCGGCGGTCGCCGCCGGCCTCGACCGCGGCGGCGTCGACGTGATCGAGGTGACGCACGGCGACGGTCTCGGCGGCTCCTCGATCCAGTACGGCGAGGCGCTGCACTCCGACGCCGAGCTGATCGCGGCGGCGGTCGAGGCGGTGTCGCGGGCGCGCGTCGCCGTGCTGCTGCTGCCGGGGATCGGCACGCTGCGGCAGCTGCGCGAGGCGCAGTCGCTCGGCGCGTCGGTCGCGCGGATCGCCACCCACTGCACCGAGGCCGACATCGCCGCGCAGCAGATCGCGTGGGCGGCCGAGCAGGGGATGCACGTCGCCGGCTTCCTGATGATGAGCCACATGGTGCAGCCGGCCGTGCTGGCCGAGCAGGCGCGGCTGATGGAGTCCTACGGCGCCGGCACCGTCTACGTCGTCGACTCGGCCGGTGCGCTCGTGCCCGGCACGACGGCGGAGCGGGTCGCGGCGCTGCGCGCGGCGCTGGCGCCGGAGACGGCCGTCGGCATCCACACGCACAACAACCTCGGCTGCGGTGTCGGCAACGCGCTCGCGGGCGTGGCGGCCGGCGCGACGTGGGTCGACGGCTCGCTGCGCGGCCTCGGCGCCAGCGCCGGCAACGCCCAGCTGGAGGTCCTGGTCGCCGCGTTGGAGCGCTCCGGCCGCGCGACCGGGGCGAACCTGTTCGAGCTGATGGACGTGGCGGAGGAGGTCGTCGCGCCGCTGATGCCGCGGCCGCAGGTGATCGACCGCAGCGGCCTCGCGATCGGCTACGCCGGCGTCTACTCGTCGTTCCTGCTGCACGCCGAGCGGGCGGCCGAGCGCTACGGCGTCGACCCGCGCGACGTGCTGATGGAGCTGGGCCGGCGGCGGGTCGTCGGCGGGCAGGAGGACATGATCATCAACGTCGCTGCCGAATTGGCCGGGGTGGCTGCGTGAGCGGCGAAGCCAGAGCGCGCGACGCCGCCGCCCGCGCGCCTGACGCCGCCCCCCGCGCCGAGGTCGCGCTCGGCTGCCGCGTGCTGGCGGCGGCCGGGCTCGACGACTACGTCTGGGGCCATCTCTCGCTGCGCGACGGCGATGGCCGCGGCGCCTGGATGAAGGCGGCCGGCATCGCCTTCGACGAGGTCACCGCCGACGACGTGCTGCTGATCGGCTGGGACGGCGACGTGCTGGATGGAGAGGGTCCGCGCCACCAGGAGTGGCCGATCCACACCGAGGCGCTGCTGGCGCGGCCCGCGACGCAGGCGGTCGTCCACGCCCACCCGCCGCACGCGATCGCGCTTGCGGCGGCCGGCCGCGAGCCGCAGCCGATCTCGCATGTCGGCGGCGTCTTCGCGGCCGGGATCGGCCGCTACGAGGGCTGGGCCGGCCTGATCGACACGCGCGAGCGCGGCGCCGAGCTGGCCGCGGCGCTCGGCGACCACCGCGCCGCGCTGATGGTCGGCCACGGCATCGTCTCCGCCGGCGCCAGCGTCGGCCTCGCGGTGACGGCCGCGGTGATGCTGGAGCAGGCGTGCGAGCTGCAGCTGCTCGCCGACACGGCCGGCGGCATCGCCCGTCCGCTGTCGCGCGAGCAGGCGCTGGCGCAGTACGTCCACGCCCAGGCCGACGCCCACCTGGAAGGCGCGTGGCGGCGGATGGCGCGGGCGGTCGCGGCCGCCTGACGCGCCCGCGGGCCCGCGCGGCGGCGCCGGCCCGCGCCGCGCCCTACAGCGCGGCCGTCTCGCGCACGAGCAGCGCGCCGAACTGCTCGAGGCGGTCGTGCAGGCGGGTCGTCGGCCCGACGATCCCGATCGTCCCGAGCGGCCGTGAGCCCTCGCTGAGGATCGGCACGGCGACGCCGGAGACGCCCTCGAGGTAGCCGCCCTCGACCAGCGCGTAGCCGCGCGTCGCCGCCTCATCCAGCTCGCGCCGGAAGGCGGCCGGCGAGCGTCTTCTGCCGCCGGCGTCTCTCGTCGGGCCGAGCCGCTGCGCGAACGCTGCCCGCTCCGCCGGCGCCATCCCGCTGAGCAGCGCCTGCCCGAGCGAGCCGAGGCCGATCGGCGAGCGCCGCCCGACTGGGGAGAGGATCGACAGCGCGTGGGCGCTGTCGCGACGGGCGACGACGACGATCTCGTCGCTGCCCCAGTCGGGCTGGCCGAGCAGCACGGTCTCGCCGGTCTCGGCCGCGAGCGCGGCCATCACCGGGCCGCAGAGTTGCACGAGGTCGAGGTTGTCGCGCACCACGGCGCCCAACTCCATCAGGCGCGTGCCGAGGCCGTAGCGGCCGTCCTCGGACTGGGTCATGAAGCCGCTCTGCACGAGCGACACCGCGATCCGGTACGCGGTCGGCTTCGGCAGCTCGACGCGCGCCGCCAGCTCCCCGAGCGTCAGCGACGGCTCGTCCAGCGTGAATGCGCTCATCAGCGCGCACGCGCGCTCGATCGCGCGTACCGGGGTGGCGGCGCTGGAGGTCGATTCCTGCTCGGGGCCTGACATCGACGCGAGAGCGTAACGGGCGGCCCGGCCGCCCGGCGCCCTCGCGTCGGCCGTCGCGTCAGCTGCCGTTGAGCGACGTGCGCGCCGGCGGCGCGTGTCTGGCCGGTGTGCCCGGCAGGTGCAGCAGGTTCTCGACCCGCGCGACGCCGTCGACGTGCTCGGCCGCGCTGACGAGCGCGTCGATTCTGGCGCTGTCGGCGACGACCCCGCGCAGCTCGACGATGCCGTCGTGGGCGTTGACGTCGACGTCGCCCTTCGGCGCGTCGGCCGGGCGGAAGATCACCGACTCGACCTTGCGCGCGAGCGTCACGTCGTCGTAGTCGTGCGAGCGGTGCCGGACGAGCCCGACGGTCCGCCCGACGAGCGCGTGCCGGCGCCTGCGGTTGCTCAGCACGATGACGATCACGCCGACGCTGACGCTGCCGGCGGCGATCAACGCGCCGCGCTTGGCCCGCTGGGCCCTGCGCTCGCGCTCGCGCTCCCGCTTGTGGAAGAGACGGTCGATCGGCTCCTTGACGCGCTCGATCGGCGTCCGCTTGGGGGTCGGCGTGGGAGGGGCGGTGAGGCGGAACATGCAGGAGGCCTCCAGCGTCTGGATCACGTTCGTACCGATTCGCCTACCCCTCGTGACGACCGGCAAACGGCCGCAGCAGCAGCCCGCCGGCCGCGACGGCGACGCTGCCGAGCGCGAGCGCCCAGAGGCCCGCGCCGGGGCGCGTGGCGACGGTGACCGCGCCGTCGGCGCCCGCGCGCGCGACGACGAGCGGCGCG
>NZ_JAWSTH010000082.1:0-28613 GCF_033542075.1 Conexibacter stalactiti | reverse complement strand
GCCGCACGGAGCGCGCCGGCGAGAGCGCGGCCGCGACGCGCGCCGCGACCGGCCGGCGCGCCGCCGCTGCTGCGCGTGGGCCCGAAGCGATGAGCCTCGCGACCGCCGCACGCGCAGCGCTCGCGGGCGAAGGGAGGCACGATGCCGCCGCGCGCGACCGGTGAGGCGATCGCGTACCAGCGCATCGACGGCGGCATCACCTGGTACGCGCGCTTCCGCGCCGAGGGCAGACGCCGCAGAGTCAAGCTCGGCACTGACCACGAGGGCTGGAACGCGACGCGCGCCGAGAACGCCGTCGCCGAGCTCGTCGAGCAGGTGCGGCGCGGGACCTGGAGAGCGCCCCAGCCGCGGCAGGCGCCGGCCGCGGCCGCCGCGCCCGCCGACCCGACCTTCCACGGCTTCGCCTCGAGCTGGTTCGCCGACAAGGCGCGCGGGCTCAGCCGCCGCACGGTCGAGGACTACGAGTGGCGGCTCTCCAACCACCTGCTGCCCTACTTCAAGGACCACCGCATCTCGGAGATCGACGTGCGCGCCGTCGACGGCTACCGCGCCGCGAAGCTGGCCGAGCGCGACGAGGCGCGCGCGCTCGGCGTCCGCTCGCTGTCCAACGACAGCATCAACGCGACGATCGCGCTGCTGGCGCAGATCCTCGACGTCGCCGCCGAGCACAAGCTGCCGGTCGAGCAGCCCAACCCGGCGAAGGGCCGTCGCCGGCGCCTGAAGAGCCAGCGCGGCCGGCGCTCCTTCCTCGAGCCCGACCAGGCGGCCGCGCTGCTCGACGCGGCTGGTCGCCTCGACGCCGCCGGCCCGCTCGACTGGCAGCGCGTGCGGGAGATCCGCGGCTCGGCGGCCTCGAACGTCGCGCTCGCGCAGCGCTTCGGCGTCAGCGACTCGCTCGTCTCGCGGATCCGCCGAGGGCTCGTCTGGAGAACGGCCGCGGCCGCGCCGGCGCGCCGCGCCGCGATCGCGACGCTGCTGCTGGCCGGGCCGCGGATCGCCGAGCTGTGCGCGCTCGACCTGCGCGACGTCGACCTCGTCAACCGGCGCCTGCTGATCGCCGACGCGAAGACCGACGCCGGCCGCCGCCAGATCGTGCTCAGCGACCTGCTCGCCGTCGAGCTCGAGCGCCACCTCGCGCGCGGGGCGGGGGAGGGGCCGCTGTTCGTCAACACGCGCGGCGAGCGCTACACGCCGTCGGGCATCCGCACCGCGGTGCTCGCGCCGGCGGCCGCGCTGGCCGCCACGGCGCTGCCGGGCCTGCCGGCGATCACGCCGCACACGCTGCGGCGGACGTTCATCTCGCTGCTGCTGGCCGGCGGCGCCGACGTTCCGTGGGTGATGGCGCAGGTCGGCCACACCGACCCGAAGGTGACGCTGCAGATCTACGCGCAGGTGATCCAGTCGCGCCAGCGCGACTACGGCGCGCGCGTCGACCGCATGATCGCCGGCGCGATGCCAATTGGGACCGGGAACGGGACCACCGCATGATCCCGTGCGTGCCCCGATCGCACACGAGGCCGGTCAAAGCGCCGCGATCGCCGCTGTGGCGGGGAATCGCCGGAGAGCCTGAGAGGGGACTCGAACCCCTGACCCCCTGTTTACAAGACAGGTGCTCAACGTGCAGATAGCGCTGGTACCAGCGGTTCTACATCCCCAGAATCGCCTATTCCAGAAAGAGAAAGACGCGTTTGGTACCCGCAGTGGTACCCGCAAGCGATGCTGGTACCCGCGCCCGGCGGATGGTACCCTCGGCCCAATGGCCCGCACGATCACCCCGGCAGTCGTGGTTCGCGCAGGGAAGGACGGCACGCCGTTCTTTGAGGCCAAGTGGCGCGACGCGGACGGCGCTCAAGTCAAGCGTCGGCTTGGTCCCGCATGGCTCGAATCCGACGGCGACGGCGGCGGCTGGCGAAGACGCAGAGGCCGTGTCCGCGACGGCTGGCTGGACGAGCGTGCGGCGCACGTCGCGGCGGCCGAGAAGGTCGAGGAGGTCGAGCGCGGGCACCAGGCCGACGCGCGCGCCGCCGCCCGCGCAGCCGTCCCGACCTTCCGCGAGATCGCCACGGAATGGCTCGCGTGGAAGCGCGACGTGAAAGGCGGCGCGCCCTCGACGTTGGAGAACAACGCCGTGATGCTGCGCGAGCCCGGCACGCCGCACAAGCGGGGGAGAGGCGTCGCGAAGGGGCGCATCATTGCTCGCTTCGGCGATCGGCCGTACGACGAGATCACCCCGGTCGAGGTGACGGCGTTCCTGCGCGAGCTGGACGCAGAGGGCCTGTCCGCCCGCAACGTCAACGAGCACCGCGCGCTGCTCCACGCGGTCTTCACGTACGCGACGAAGCCGGACACCTACGCGCTGACGACGAACCCCGCAACGGGGACGGACAAGCGCTACCAGCCGGCGGCGCCGCCGCTCGACCACTACGAGGTTGCAGAGGTCGAGGCACTTGCCCGTGCCTGCGAGCGCAGCGAGCACCGGGCGTCCGCGCCGAACTACAGAGGCCGGCCGAACGCGATTGGCGATGACGAGCAGGAGGCGCGCCGCGCCGAGGACCACCAGGACGCGGAGCTGTTCCGGGTGATGTTCTACAGCGGCATGCGGCTCGGCGAGGTGCTGGCGCTGAGATGGCGCCACGTCAGCTTCCTCCCCGACCTTTCAGGCGCGGTGCTCGGCATCGAGAGAGCCGTCAGCGGCGGCGTCGAGAAGGAGCCAAAGGGCAGACGCGGCCGGCAGGTGCCGCTGCCCCGCTCCGGTGCCGAAGCACTCGCGCGCCTCGGTCGCCGCGACGACTTCACCGACCCCGACGACTACGTCTTCGGCAACCGCTACGGAGGTCGGCTCGACGGCTCCGCGCTGCGCCGCCGCTACAAGCGCGCCGCTGCTGCCGCCGGCCTGCGTCCGCTGAAGCTCCACGGCCTGCGCCATGCCGCCGGCTCAGTCATGGCCCGTAGCCTCCCGCTCGTCACCGTCCGCGACGTGCTCGGTCACGCCGAGCTGCGCACAACGAACCGCTACCTCCACAGCAAGATCGACACCGCCGCGATCGCTGCCGTCAACGCGGCGTTCGCGATGCGAGCGCGGACCTGAGGCCGAGTTCAGCCGTTAGAGGATCTCGACGGTGGTCTCAACATCTGTGGTGCCTTCGATCGTGGCCTCGATGGCCGAATAGAGATCGACGTTGGCCTCGCCTGCGTCGAGGCTTATGACCAAGGAGTACGGAATCGATCTTCTGCTCCGCTCCTCGCGTCCGTCCCACCATCCAAGGACCGGGAAGACCGCAAGCAGTCCGCACGAGGCGAGTTCGGCCGCTGTCGTTCGACAGCGGTCAGACTGGACCGTCCCTTTATCTTTCGGTCTGCCGATTTCCCAGTTGAGCTTCGTTCCCCGTCGTCTGTCCGAGACTGCCGCCAGCTTGTTGTACGAGCGAAGGAAACTTGAAGGGCTTTGCAGCGGTCTCTGAAACTTCCACCGCAGCCCGAATCCCTCGTAGTTCCGCACGAGGTTTTCATTCGGCTCCGTGAAATACGACAATGTCACTGAGACCTCGATCTCGGTAGCTCCAAGCCCATGCAACACCGCCTCGGGAAACGGCAGCTCTATGAGATGGGTGTGCCGCTTGCCCTCATCGTCAGGGTCGAGTGCGATTTCGCGTTCGACGATCATCGTCGGGCGTCTGGCCGTCGAATCGCAGACACGCGACGGATCTGGAAGGCCGTATCCGACGGCCCGCAGACGATCCGCGTCGTCGAGTTGACTCCGCATTTGCTGCGTCCATCGCGCGCTATGGACCAACAGAGCACGAATGGTCTCCGGTCGGCGTGAGGGGTTCGCATGCCAAATCTCAGCGAGCATTCCAGCGACGGAACTGCACGCCGCGCTTGTGGCGCAGGTCGCTGCGAGCGGTGGTCCGTACGCATGCTGGTGGGACGTGGTCAGCACGCCAACAGACGGGTGACCGGAAATGGATCTGCCGTTGACCCGCCAGTTCCCACCTTCAGCCACAACGTCCGGTTTGATCGGACGTCCTCTACCAATGTCGCAGCGAGAAAACGGAGACAGCTGTCCGGCTCCCGCTGTCGCCGTGGAGCCTGTTGGAACGGCGGTGAGATCGGTAATCGCTCCGACCGTCACAGCATTCACAGCCTCCGCAGGCGTTGACATCGCCGTTGCAAGACTCTGAGACGGATAGGCAGCAGCCGCAAGCTCAGAGGGTCTGACGTTGCCGGTCGGCACAGTGATGAGACGGCCGGGACGAGAGCCGTCACCGTACGAGAGCTGGTCAGTCGCGATCGCCCAAACGCTTCGACGCTCTCTAGGATCGGGCTCAGCACCGAGCGCTGCGCTGAACAGGCGTCGCTCGGCGACGTGTTCTTCGGCGGCTGCGATCGCGTCCTGCATCCGCTCTGGCCAGAACTCAATGCTGGCGTCGTCTCTCTCCTCGGCCATCACCCGGATGTTCTGAAGAAAGGCGCGAGGCTGAGGCAGCCGACCGGACTGAAGCTGGCCGGCCAGATCTGTATACGCCACGACGCCCGCCATGCGGGTGCCGTGGCCAGCTCTGTCGGCAGCTGACAAGTCATCGATGACGACTGATACGCCAGCAGTCGCGATCGTTCTTTCGAGAAGCGGATGTCTCTCTGCGATACCCGTGTCGAGCACCGCCACGACGACGGGCGGGTTCGGCGGAACGCCGCCGCCGGCGGCGACAACCTGGGATGCGGTCGGCTCGAGCAGATGCGGCACGATGGCTTGCTGAGGCTCACGGATCTCGTACACATCAGGGCACGCCTCCGGCAGCTCCAGGAGGTGTTCACCCGCGAGCGTCAGCAGACAGATCTCACGCTCGGTGGCGGAGTACCAACGCGGCGTCGCGTGAATCCCTTTGGCATCCAAGAACCACGTGAGTTCACTATGGATCGCTTCCCGCTGTCTGTCTGAGGCGGTCCGTCCGCCGGGCATCCAGATTTCAACGGTGTAGTCCGTCTCTGCGTCAATGTCCGCCGCTGCAAGCCAACCGTCACTGAGGTTCTTCAGAGAAGGAGTGCCGATCGACTCGATCCGGTTGATAAGCGGCGCGTTCTTGGGCAGGGCCGTTTTTGACGAGTCCTTACTTGGGTCGGCGTACTGAGCGAGCTTCTGCCGCAGCTCTCTCATGTCACCTCGACGGAAGTGGATCAGTACGCCATCGTCGATGCGCGCGGCGACGACCGCGTTCGCCTTGCTCGCCAGTTTTCGCACCGTCGCGGTATCCGTCCCAGGAGACAGACGCGCCATTGCGACGTGGCCTCTCGCTGACGGCGCTCGTGCAACCGACTCTCTAGCGCTCCATGCCTGCTCAAGGCTCGCGATCTGCTGTTCAAGCGCTGCAGCGTGAGTTTCCCGGTCACGCGAAGGTGGTTCGACCGTTGGTTCCCCGCCGTAGCCTTGGAATGC
The DNA here is from genome assembly GCF_033542075.1 of Conexibacter stalactiti. Taxonomy (NCBI): domain Bacteria; kingdom Bacillati; phylum Actinomycetota; class Thermoleophilia; order Solirubrobacterales; family Conexibacteraceae; genus Conexibacter; species Conexibacter stalactiti. The sequence continues at coordinate 23,179 of NZ_JAWSTH010000082.1, read as the reverse complement.
CAGGTCCGCTGGAGCCGGCAACTCGATATGCGGCAGTCTGTCTGGCACCTATGGGGCGATAGGTTGACGCTCGCGCAGGTCGGTGATCGCTGCTGCGAGATCTCCGTGGCGAAGCGTTCTCCGACGGCTGAGGACCATGGCTTTAGCGGCGTCCGTCACGGCTCGCGTCACATCCGCAAAGGTCAGCCCCACCGCCTCGCGAGCGAGTCGGTCGAGCGATCTCGCGGGCAGTCGGTACGAGCTGGTGAGAAGTTGCAGGAGCCTTCTGATCGCCGGAGCATCCGGCGGTCCGAAGTAGGCAACATCGTCAAAGCGACGCATCAGCGCAGTATCCAGAAAACTGGGCTCGTTGGTCGCAGCGATCAGAACGGAGGTGCTTTCGTCTGCGTCAAGCAGCTGCAAAAAGGCGCTGAGGATACGACGTGCTTCGCCTACATCGTTCGAGTCCGCGCGCTGCTTCCCCACAGCATCGAACTCGTCGAACAAGTAGACGCCGCGCTGTTTTGATGCCTGGACGAATACAGCGTCAAGAACTGCGCTCGTCTCGCCCATAAAACGAGAAAAAAGCACTTCCGTCCGAATGCGGAGCAGAGGCAAGGCAAGTTCGTGCGCGATGACTGCCGCTGTCATCGTCTTTCCGCAGCCCGGAGGCCCATGAAAGAGCAGGCGTCGACGAGGCTGCAAGCCCCATGCGCCTAAGTCGGAGGCGGCCCGCTGCTCCGCAAGGATGCGATCAACGACACGTCTTGTCCCCTCCGCAAGGACCACTCGGTCCAGACCCTCCTCGGGATACCGAACATCAAGGACATCCCGCAAGTCCTTTGGCGGTGTCGCGAGCGGCGTCGGCCTTGAGACCGGCCCGGAAGATGGAGTCGCGGCATCGAGCAAATCTCGGATCCGGCCTGCGACGAGCCGATGACCTGAACGGGCTTCTCGCGCAGCGACCTGCATGGCGATGGTTCTGAAGCGCTCGGAATCACCCGCAACGTGCGCGCGGATGAGTTCTTGGAGCATTTCGGAGTTAGCCATGAATCCAGTCGGTTAGAAAATCGCAGCAATGCCGGAGTCTCAAGCCTACGCGAGCCTGAGGCGGCTTGGCCAGTCGGAGCCGCATATGCCGTCAGGTGGCGCAAAGGGCCTCATTGGGAGCGCAGCCGACCCTCCACGTCGTCTCGAATGAAGCGCACGGCACGGCCGAGCCGTGATGAGGGCAGTTCTCTTCGCCGAGCCAACTCGTAGACGGTGGAGAGCGGCAAGCCGAGCATCTCGGCGACTTCTCTGGCGGTCATCACGTCGGCGCGGGTGAGGCGGCGGCGGGGCGGCTCGCTGGCGGTGGGGTTGGGCGACATCGGATCCGTCCTCTGTGCGATCAGCGGTGGCGGCGGGCGTGGGTCTGGACCCTGTTGGCGAAGTGCTCCAGGGCGTTGGCGAAGGCGAGTTCCATGCGTGGGTCGAGGTGCTTGCCGGCGTCGATTTCTTCGCGCCAGACCGAGAGCGCGGCGGCCTGCTCGGCGACCAGCGGCAGTTCGAGCGTGCCGGCTCGGAGGTACCTCAGCTCGTCGGGGTAGCGCTCGCGCAGTTCCTCTATCGCGGCAGCGCGACGAGCTGGCGGCAGCCAGCCGGCGGCACCGTCGGGATCGGGATCTCCTGAGCTGTTTGGGGCCGCGGTGCGTCTGCGTACGGCGGCATCGAGGGAGGCGCCGTTGTCGATCAGGGCGGCGCGGATGAGTCGCGCGGCGGTGGTGGCCTCCGGCTCGCGGGCGCGTTGGGCGAGCATGGCGAGCGCGTCGCGTTCGCTGTCTCTGAGCGTGATCGCGACGCGGCGGGGTCGTCTGCCGGCGGCGGTCATCGTTCGATCTCCAGCTCGCGGCGAACCGTAGGCGCGAGGTCGGGCGCGGGTGGTTGGAACCGTTCGACGCGGAAGGCGTCGCGCGGGTCGTCGGGCAGCCGGAGCGGGTCGTGCAGCTCGACGGACAGGGAGGGTTCCTGCGCGCGGCTGAGCGCCATGCGGTCGGCGAGTTGATCGAGGCGGCCGGTGTCGTGTTCGCCGTCGAGGTCGTCGCGGCCGATGTGCCACTGGACGCCGTCGGTCGCGCGGGTCGCCTCGACGTACGCGGTTTCGCGCGAGGTCTGCCAGCCGCCGGTCACGACGACCGACTGTCTGACGGTCGCGCCCTGCTCGCGCACCACGTGCGTGGCATAGCCGAGCCTCACGGCGTCGAGCCGGTCGGCGGCGAGCGTGACGGTCCGGTCGCCGCCGTCGAGCCGCACCGCGATCCCGTCGCCGTCCAGGCCGACGATTTCGCCGCGCTGCCCGTTCTCCACCCGCGCGCCCTCCTTGACCGGCATCGGCCGCGTCCAGATGACGCGGTCACCGGAGTGCAGGGGGTGGCCGTCGGGGTGCTCGACCTGGTCACGGCCCAGCTCGTCGCGCTGGCGACGCAGCGCTTGGACGCGGAGGTTCAGGTGATCGATCTCGACGTTGCTGGCGTCGCTCATCAACGCGACGTTCGTGGAACCGTGCTCGGTCGCCAGCCGGTCGTACGCCTGCGCGGCGCCCTCGATCGCCTGCTCGCGGGTGTCGGCGAGCTGGACGGCGCCGCGCTGCTCATAGAAGCGCAGTGCCTCGCGCGCGTCGCCGTTGCGCAGCGCCTCCCACGCGTCGCGCTCGGCCGGGTCGTTGGCCCGGTGGACCTTCCGCAGCTCTGCGGAAGGGAGGTCGGCGGCGATGCGGTCGAACATGCCGCCGGCTCCGATCGCGGAAAGCTGGCGGCCGTCGCCGATCGCCACCAGCGACCCGCCTCGCTCGCTCACCAGCTCCGTAAGGCGGTGGAGGCGGTCGGTGTCGCCCATGCCGGCCTCGTCGACGTAGACCGTCGTGCGGCCGTCGAGCGGCAGCCGGCCGCGTTCGACCGCGTTGATGAACCCGTCGATCGTCTTGACGCGGCCGTTGAGCGACGGTGCGCTCTCGCCGAGTCGCTGCGCCGTGCGGCCGGCGACGGCGACGCCGTAGACCTCGCGGCCGGCGGCCTGCTCTGCGTGGGCGGCGGCGTCGATGACGACGCCCTTGCCGGTGCCGGCGGGACCGATCAGGACGGCGGCGCGGCCCGGAGCGGTGACGGTGTCGATCGCGTGCCGCTGTTCCGCCGACAGCTCGGCGCCGATCCGTCGCTCGACCGCCGCGATCCCGGCCTCTCGCGCGTCGGCGCCGATGACGCGGGCCGGGTCGGCGGCCATCGCCGCCAGCTCGTCGGAGATCGTCTGTTCGGCCTCCCGCACCGCCGCCGTCGTCATCCGACCGTCGGCCAGCTCCAGGACGCGGCCGTCCTCTACGAGCCGGTGGGCGCCGGCGAGCGCGACATCGGGGTCGAGGCCGTGGCCGGCGGCCTGCTCCAGCGCGACCGTGCGCAGCTCGGAGTCCGTGAAGACGGCGCGGCTGGCGGTCGCCTCGCGCTCGACGGCCGCCGCCCACACCCCGGCGACCGGCAAAGTTGCCGGTCGCACGACCGCTGCCGCGCTGTCCCCGACCGGCAGCGCTGCCGGTCGGCCGGCCGCGCGCAGCTCGACAGCCTGGTCGCGCACGAGGCCGTTCTCGGCCGCCGTCGCCCTCCAGCTCGCATCCAGCTCAGGGCGTGACTGCGGCGCCTTCGCCGCGCGCGTGCGCACGGCGAGGGCGCGCAGTTCGCCGCGCTCGGGCGCGCGGCCGTGCTCGGCGCGGAACGCGCGCGCCGCCTGCTGCACTTCAGCGGTGCGCTTGGAGAACGCCTGCTCAACCTCCGGCTGGACCCCGGCGAGGCGGAAGTAGCGGCCGTCCTCACCGGCCGGCTCAACGCCGTAGCCGAGCTGGCGCAGCTCGTGCGCGAGCTGGGCGCGGTACATCGCGCCGCCTTCGCGTGCGGCGCGCATCACGGGTCGCGATCGGACGGCCGCCACCCGGCCGTCGTCTCGTTCGACGGAGGTGATGACGACGTGTGAGTGAAGCTGCGGGTCGGGCGCGGCGTCGCCGACGCCGCGCGCGGTCGTGTGCATGAACTCGGCCGCGTGCAGGTGTGCGGCCCGCGCCGGCACCGAGGCGCCCGCGTCAGGGTCCCAGCGGGCGGTCAGCTCGACCGTTTCGCCGAGGTGGGAGACGGCGCGCTGGACGGCGGCATGGTGGGCTTGCTCGATCTCGGCGCGCTGCGCCGGGGCGCTCATCGCCCATGCGACGCTGACCGACTTCGGCGCGGAGAACGTCACGTCGATCCCGGCCGCGCGCGTGCCGTCCGGGCCGGCCGTGCGCAGGAACTCCGACGGCTGGCCGGGCCGGTGCCCGGCCATCAGCGCGCGCAGATCGTCGGGCGCCACCGCGCCGGGTGCGAGGCCGACGCGCGCGAGCGCGTCGGCCTCGTCGAGCCAGCGGCCGGGCGACTCGGCCGGGAGCCCGTCGCGGCCGAGGTAGTAGTCGCCGCGTTCCGGGACGACCGTCTTGTCGTGCAGGTAGCCGGCGTAGCCGTCGCCCGAGGCGGCCGGGATGCTCGCCGCCGTCATCACGGCCGCTCACCCGTCTCCCGGTGGATCGCCTCTTCGGGCGATCGGGAGCGGCCGTGCCACTCCCACCAGAACGGCAGCGTCACGATCGCCGGCACTTCGCGGCCGTGGACGAGCACGGCCGTCCCCTCGCGCAGCCGCGCGAGGTCGTCGGTCGAGAGCTTCGGCCGGTGCTCCTCCGCGCGCGTGACGCTCCGGTCGCCGCCGAACGCGCGCGAGGTCTGCGAGGTCTTGGTGACCGGCTCCTCGCCGAGGAACCTCAGCAGCTCTTGGCGCGTCTCCTCGTCGTGGATCGGACCCATGTAGAGCTTGACCCCGGTGTTGGCCGTGATCGTGCTCAGCTCGACGCCGTAGCGGGCCTTGATCTGCGCGATCGACTGGTAGACCAGCATCCACCGCAGCCCCCAGCCCCGGCAGACGGTGAGCGTGTCGGGAAGCTGCCGCAGCGGCGCGAGGCTTGCGGCCTCGTCGGCGACGACCTTCACCAGCGGCAGCCGGCGCGGGTCGGGCGTCAGGTGCGAACGCTCCTCGCAGAAGCGCAGGACCTCGCCGAGCAGCGCGCCGATCAGCGGCGCGAGCTGGGCCTGTTTGCTCTCCTTCGCGACGATGTACAGCGTCCCGCCCCGCGCCATGAGATCGGCGACGTCGAGGCCGGGCCGATCGATCGCCTGCACCGCCGGATGGCTGTAGGCGGACAGCAGGTGCGCGGCCGAGGAGATCAGGAACCCGCGCTGGCGGGCGTCCATCTCCTGCACGCCCGCCAGCAGCCGCTCGGCCTCCCAGGCGCCGCGCTCCTCCAGCAGCTCGCGCGGCTCATCCAGACCGGCGGGGCCGCCGCGCACCCATCCGCGCACGTCAGTCATCGACCGATCCGAGAGCGCCGCCGCGTGCAGCAGCGGCGGCAACAGGACCTCGGTCGCGTCGGCGTTGTAGAAGCGCGCGCCGTCGGAGCCCGCCGAGGCGGCCGAGGCCTCCGGGTCGGCGTCGTGCAGCGCTTGCGCGGTGTCGAGCGCACCGGCCCAGTCGCGGCAGACCGGCAGCGGCGACCAGCACGAACCGTCGATCCCAAAGGCGGCCAGGTCGTTGAACGGGGCGATTACCGCCGCCGGCAGCCCGAGCCGCCGACGCGACCAGAGCGTCTGCGCCAACAGGTCGACCTTGTTGGTCACGACCACCTGCGCGCCGTGATGCTCGATCACGGCCGTCGCGGCGACGCGCAGCGTCTTGCCGGCCCCGGTCGGCGCGAGCACGAGCGCGTGCTTGTCGCGCCCCGAGCGCAGCTCGGCGCCGCGGATCCTGCCGAGGTTCCACGAGTCCCCGCCGGCCGGCTCCGGCACCGCTCTCTCCCACAGCGCCACCCGCGTGACCCGGTTGGACGCCTGCCGGATCGCGCCCGTGCGCGACTCCTCGCGCACCTGGAGGTGCAGCAGATCGCGCGGCTTGGCCCACACCCGCGCACGGACCTTCGGCTTCGGACTCAACGCGCTAGCGCCCAGCTGAGAGCGCGACCGCCACCGATCGACCCGCAGCCGCGCGACCGCCAGCAGCGCGAACAGGCCGGCGAAGCCGCTGAGCACCAGTGCGATCGCAACCGCGCGCGGCGGGAGCATTCCCGGCACCGTCTCGAACGCCGCTGTCGCGTCCAGCCGCTCTCTGCCCGCGACCTGCACCAGCAGCGCGAAGAAGCCGTTGCACACGTCCCCGATCGGCAGCGCGCGCAGCTCCAGGTGCAGCAGCCCCCAGGCGAAGACGACCCACTCGACCACCGCGATCAGCCCAAGGACCACGCCGGCCAACACCGCGAACATCAACAATGCGTCCTGCGCGCTCCTGTCCTGCCCCGGTCCCTGATGTCGTGCCATTCTTGTCGTCCTCTCTCGGCAGGCCGTCCGGAGCCCACCGTCCGTAGATCCAAGCGACGGGCTGCGATGACGCAGCCGCCGTCCAGCGCGCAGCAACGCGAGAGAGGAGGACCGCGAGCGCGAAGCGCCCAAGCAGCCCGAATCAGGGCAGGTCGAAGCCGAACAGTCCGCCTGGGAAGAAGGTGCGCACGAGGCATCCACTCCCCCTCCCGTGCGCACCCCGAGAAAGCCCGAAAGAAATTTCGGGACCAGATTGGACGCAGAGAACAGGCCACTACCTCTACGTCACGAAACGGCCCGGATTGTGCGAACGAGATTTCGCCGGCCCGTCGGCGCAGATGTTGGAGACGGCCCACTACGCCTACTCCAGATCAGAGGCCGAATCGTGCGAGAAAATCCCGACTTCTAATCTGCGGGCAACAACTTGCCGGGCGAGCGACGGGCTTCGCCACCCCTCGACCGCCCTGGCGCCGAACGGCGCCGGCCGTCCGCTGACGCCTTCGGCGCCAAGCAGAGCGGCCGTCACCGTCGGCTAAGCTCGCCGCGTCAGCAGCACCACGAGCGGCGCCTTACGGCGCCGCAGGCCGACGCCTACGGCGTCACGCCGAGCCGCTGCCGACGCGCTCAGCTCAGAACGCGCACGACCTCCGAATGGAGGCCGAAGAGCACAGACAGACCAGATGCACGGTGTGCCATGGTCACCACGCCCCGTGACCACCCCGGCCGCCGCGAACCGCCTTCAGCACCTTCGTCATGAACGACCGCGTGACGCACGACGGCGAAGCTCGCGCTCGACCGAGGCGAGCCGCCCTCGCATCTCATCCAGCTCTCGCCGCATCTCTTCCTCCAACGGGGTAGGCCGACCGAAGAGCCGAGCCGTGGTCGACTCGCGGATGTACTGCGCCGTCGCGATCCCCTCACCCGCGCAGTGCGCCTTGAGCTGCACCCACGTCTCCGGCGGAAACCGAACGGTCGTTGTGTGCATCGGGTCGTCGCTACTTGCCGTCGTCGGATCTCGCCGCCTGCTCTGAGACGACAGCCGCCGCGCGTCTCGTGAGCCTGTGTCTGCGTCTCTTCAGCCACTTGGCTCGCTGGTGCACGAGAGTGTTGGGGTCGGCGAGGTGGCCGTCTGTCTCCGCGAGCAGGTCTGCCAACGGAACGTTGAGACCTCTGGTGATGCGCGAGATCGTGAGGAGCGACGGATTGATCTCGGCCCGCTCGATGGCGCCGACGTAGTTTCGATGGAGGCCGGCGCCGTGCGCGAGGGCGTCCTGACTCAGCCCCCGACGAGCGCGTCTGACTCGGATCGCCAGCGCGAACGCGACGTGAAGATCGGACTCTGCCCAGTCGGCGCGGACTTCGTCCTGCTGCTCGCTTGACTCTGCCATCGGTGCCTTTCAGGTCCGCCAGGTACCCCCAACGGGCTTGAAAGTATCAGATTTAGTACTTGACGGCCGTTATTACGTGTGGACGGGCCGTCATCCGCCACTCACGCTTCTGGTGTGGCAATTGGTCGCACAACGCACCGAAGAGCACTCGCCCTCGCGGTCCGAGTCCTGCGCGTCGAGCGCAGCCTCACGCAGGAGAGAGTCGACACCGCCGGCAACCTCAGCCACAACTCGACCAAACGCACCGAGAGCGGCGACACGTCAGTCGGTTTCGACATCCTCGTCGGCGTCGCCACCGGCCTCGGCGTCTCCGTCAGCGAACTGATGGTCGAGTACGAGCGGCAGCTTCAGAAGCTCTCGCGGTGACGCGATGAGCGCCGGCTCAGCGATGGAGTCGGAACCGGCGACGGGGCTCGAGCACATCTTCGAGGTCGCGAAGTGGTCTGGCAGCTATCTGGACCAACGTCCCGTCAGCGGTAATCACCAGCGCGCGAATGTTGACGGCTCCTTCCGGCATCGCCGTCTTGAGTCGGTCGCCTCCGACATGCACGTCGCCGGCGTCGTGAGGTTTGATCACGCTTGGGACCTCGGACAGCGCGCGCAGCATCGGCGAGGGCTTTGGCGACGGCCCAGCTTCGTCTGGGAGAGGGGATTCGCTTCGTGGAATGAGCATTCGTCCACCGTGCCCTTCGGCGAGATCCCACAGGAGATTGATCGTGGTGATCCGAATCTCGTGGGCGCTGTGGTTGACGACGTTGATCGTGATCAGCGGCAGGTGGGGGATGTGAGTTACCGCCCCAGAAATGCGTGAGCGGTGAGCGAGCCGCCAGCTCGCGATCTGCCAAGCAAGTCCTGCGGTGGCGACCACAGCCGCATAGGCCGCAATCCAAGCCGTCGCACTCACAGCGGGGAGAACGCAGACTTCACGAGACGCGTTGAACGGCTCTCGCTAGGACCGCTTGAGGTCGAGCCGGTCGGCAGGCACCTGGACGGTGTCCAGCGTCTTGCCGCCAGGTCCGGTGATCTCGACCAGCATCGTGTCGCCGTAGGCGCTGATGACGGCGCCGACCGTGCCGGCGGGCCAGGTGCCGACGGGCTCGCGCAGGGTGACCACATCGTGCTCGGAGATCGCGTGCTTGACAGTCGCCATCGTGTACTCAGGTTAGCCGTCGATGTAGGCCGTTACCAGCCGTGGCCGGTCATCAGCGTCACGCAGCTCCCACGAGGTTGTGATGGCGACGATCCGGTCGCGTCGTTCGCGGAGGCCGCGCACGGGTACGCGGACCTCGCAGAGGATCCCGAACGGTGTGTTGTCACGCACGTCTGAGATCCGAGCGACCTGCACGCCGTCACGCAGTTCGGTCACGAGGTGATCGGCGTCTTCGAGGCCGATCCCGAGGATGCGCAGGAAGCCCTGCGCCTTCGGCCCGCCGATTTCGTGGTCGAGGTTGAGGCAGTACGCGGTCACCTTCGCCTCGATCCCGTACGCCTCGGCGGCGCGGGGGAGGTGTTCGCCGATCGTCGGTGGCCGCGTCATGCGCGCCATCGTGCCACTTCCTGGGTCGGCGTGAAGGCGGAGGGGCGGGCGGGTGACGGTTCAGTACGACTGGTGGGTGATAGGCGCGGCTGGCCCGCGGATGGAACCGAGTTGGCACGTAAACGATGCGCAAAACGCCATCATTTGTGTATGCCCGCCGCCGTGAGAATCCCGACCCTGGACGACTATCACGCCTTTGATGGTGCGCACTGCCACCGCATCTGGCGGAGACTGTCCGATACATGGCGTTGTCCAGGCTGCGCCCGAACGAAGTTCGAGATCTTGCGCTGGACCAGACGACGGCCCCCGGGCTCGACAGAGTCGTTCATGGGGTGGCTTGCCGCTTTTCATGGGCATCACGACCACGCCTCAGATCGTTTCGGGCTGGGGCCGGATGGCAATTTCCTGGCTCCGGCCCCTGGGCGCTTCGAAGAAGTGATCATCTGCGACCACTGCAACAGCACGGACGGGATAGTGAAGCGGAAGCTCGGTCTTCCTCAATCCTGGTCCTTCTCGGTCGAGGAGATCGCCGAGTTCATCACGGCGCGCCCGCATGCCGGCCACGTCATCGACTACGACAAGGCGCGGATCGTCTACGCTCGCGCACGTCGCGCCGGCTAACGCAGTCGAGTCCAACGCCGACGCGCGTAAACTGCTCGACCTACGCCGGGATAGCTCAGCTGGTAGAGCGGCGCTCTTGTAAAGCGCAGGCCACGGGTTCGACCCCCGTTCCCGGCTCTTTCGCAGGACGGAGGGGCGGCGCGTCGGTGACGGCGTGCTCGACGGCGTGCGGCCGTCGATCTGGTACCCGCAGGTGGTACCCGCACTCTCGGAGGCGCCGAGGCGCGAACCTCGAAAATGCCGCTCTAGCAGGGGATTCGCGTCGCTCACAGCGGCGCTGACATCAGCCGACCCGCCGCTTACAAGACAGGTGCTCTACCAGCTGAGCTACTCAGGCGGGTTGCCCGAGTCTACGCGCACGGCATGTTCGAGGTTGCCGTGGCCGTTGGCCGACGGCCGGTACTCGTAGGACGGCTCCGGCTCCTCCGTCGGCGCGGGGCGGTTGAGGCGGGCCTCCAACTCGCCGAGCAGGACGCCGAAGAGCGCATGGCGCCAGACTGCCTGCCAGAAGGCGCGGCGGCTGCCGGTCAGCACGGGCAGCCGCTCGCGGCCGGGGTGGAAGCGGTCGCTGAGCCGGCCGGCCGGCCACAGCGCGAGGTGCTCCAGCAGCGCCACCTGCGCGCCGCGCGCGGCCGGCGGGCCGGGCAGGTGGGGCGCCACTTGGGTGTAGACGGCGCCGAACAGCGCGCCGTTGGCGGCGTGGGCGGCGAAGCCGGGCAGGTACCAGCCGTCGCGAGTGCCGGTGGCGAAGCGGCCGAGCAGCTCGACGTCGTCGTAGCGGCTGGCGAAGGCGCGCTTGTCGAGCGGCTGCTGCAGCGCCCAGGCGCCGGCGGCGATCCCGCCCGCGAGCGCGCCGCGAAGCGTGCGTCTGCGGTCGATGGCCATCTGCGCAGCACCATAGCGCTCCCGCGCGCCCGCGCTCGCACGCGAGCGCAGCGCCGCCGCGCCGCCTCGCGCGCCTGCGCGCCGCGCGCCCGCGCCGCCCGCGCCCGCCTGTAACTCCACTCGAAGGCGAGGGTACGTAACTCCGATGAGCGAGAGAAACAGCGCCCTGCACCGACGTGCTCGCGAACGCGGCGTCAACCCGATCGTCTACTGGGTCGTCCGCGCGTTCTTCCAGCCGTTCTTCCACCTCTACTTCCGGCTGTCGCGCATCGGGCGCGAGCACATCCCGGATGGGCCTGTGATCTTCGCGGCCAACCACCGCAGCTTCCTCGACCCGTTCATCATCGGGACGATGTCGCGGCGGCCGCTGTACTACGTCGCGAAGGAAGAGCTGTTCGCGAAGAAGCTGCAGGCGTGGTTCCTCAACTCGCTCGGCGCCTTCCCGGTCTCGCGCGGGAACGGCGACACCGAGACGATCGACACCGCGAAGGCGATCCTCGCGCGCGGCGACTCGGTCCTGATCTTCCCGGAGGGCACGCGCGTGCGCCCCGGCCCGCCCGGCAGCGCCAAGCGCGGTGTCGGCCGGCTGGTGCTCGAGACCGGCGTGCCGGTCGTCCCGCTCGCGATCATCGGCACGACCGACGTGCGCAGAGGGTGGCGCATACGGCCGCGCAAGATCCGCATCCGCGCCGGTCACGCGCTGACCTTCCCGAAGGTCGAGAACGCCTCGCGCGAGCTGGCCGCGGCCGTCACCGACCGCATCTGGCCGAACGTGATGCTGCAGTGGGAGTGGCTCGGCGGCCAGACGCCGCTGCGTCGCGCCGCCGTCATCGGCGCCGGCGCTTGGGGCACGACGCTCGCGGTGATGCTGGCGCGCGCCGGCCTGGAGGTCGACCTCGGCACGCGCACGCGCGAGCAGGCCGAGCAGCTGCGGCGCGAGCGCGTCAACGGCCGCTACCTGCCGGGCGTCGAGCTGCCGGAGACGGTCGGCGTCGCGCCCGCCTCCGAGCTGGAGCTGAGCGCCCACGACCTCGTCTGCCTCGCCGTCCCGGCGCGGGCGCTGCCGGCCGCGCTGGCCGCCCACGGCGCCCGCATCCCCGCGCGCGCGGGCGTGCTGGTCGTCTCCAAGGGCCTCGTGCCGCCGCTCGGCTCGCTGCCGTCGGCGTTCGCCGCCGAGCGCGTGCAGGCGCGCTCGGTCGCCGCGCTCGGCGGTCCGTCGCATGCCGCCGACGCGCTTGTCAACGGCGCCTCGATCGTGCTCGCCTCCGCCGACGGCGCCTTCTCGCACGAGCTGGCGACGGTGCTCGGCGCGGCCGGCTTCGACGTTCACGTCACGCATGACGTCGCCGGCGTCGAGCTGGCCGGCTGCGCGAAGAACGCCGCGGTGCTCGCGGCCGCCGCGGCTGCCGCGACCTCGGGCCCGAACGTCGCCGGCGCGGCCGCCGGCAAGGTCTTCTCGGAGATCGCCCAGCTCGCGCGCCGCAATGGCGGCGAGGCCGAGACGTTCGCCGGCCTCGCCGGCGCCGGCGACCTCGTCGCCACCGTCGTCGCCGACGGCAGCCGCAACCGCCGCGCGGGGGAGCTGCTCGCGCAGGGCCTGAACGCCGACGAGATCGCGCGGGCGCTCGGGCAGACGGCAGAGTCGGTCGACAGCGTCGCGCTACTGGCCGCGATGCTGGAGAGAGCCGGTGTGCAGGCGCCGGCGACCGCGGGGCTGGCCGCGCTCGTCGAGGGCCGGATCGAGCCGCAGCAGTGGACCGCCGCGGTCACCCAGCCGTCCGTCCGTCCACGCAAGGCGAAGGCGGCCTAGCGCCGCCGGCGCCGGCCAGGGATACTGCGATGCGGTGTCCGATCCTCCGAGCAGATCCAAGGCAGAGCTCGATCGCGAGTTCTCCGAGCTGTACCGGACCCATCTGCGCGACGTCTACTCGTACTCGTACTACCGCGTCGGCAACCATCACGACGCCGAGGACCTCACCGAGCAGACGTTCCTGCAGGCATACCGCCACTACGAGCGCGCGCTGCGCGAGTCCGACGGCCGCCCGCTGCGACCGTGGCTCATCCGCATCGCGCACAACCTCGCCGCGAACTTCTACCGCGACCGCGCGCGCAAGCCGCAGGCCGCGATCGAGGACGCGGCCGTGATCTCGGCGCCGCACACGACCGAGACGCTCGTCGAGGGGCGCGAGGAGCTGGAGGAGATCCTCGCCGGCGTCCAGCAGCTGCCCGACGACCGCCGCGAGGCGCTGATCATGCGCTTCGCGCTTGGCATGGACAATCGCGAGATCGCGCGCGCCCTCGGCCGCAGCGACGGCGCCACGAAGGTGCTGCTGCACCGTGCGATCAAGCAGCTCGAGGGGATCGTCTCGCACCCGGAGCCGACAACATGAGCGCGACCGACTTCGAGGAGCGGCTGCGCGCTGCGCTGAAGCCGGTCGAGCCGCCCGAGAGCCTTGCGCTGCGCGTCGAGCACACGCTCGTCAGCCTCACCGAGCTGGCCGCCGATGAGCTGGAGGCGTGGGAGCTCTCGTCGATGCGCGACCCGCGCAACTGGGCCCGTCCGGCGGTCGCCGCGGTCGTCGGTGCCGGCGCCGGCACCGCGCTCGTCGCGTTGCGCGTGCGCAACGGCCGCCGCCGCCGCAAGGCCCAGTCGGTCGATCTGCTCGACCTTGCCGAGCGGACCGTGCGCGACGTCGCCGACGAGGCGCGCAAGCTGCTGCCCGGGCGTGATTGATCGACCCTGAAGGTCCGGCTGGTAGCGTCAGCGCCGCCATGGCCACCTGTTACCGCCACCCGACGCGCGAGACGGGCGTCGCCTGCTCCAACTGCGCGCGCCCGATCTGCCCTGACTGCATGACCCCGACGCCGGTCGGCATGCGCTGCCCCGACTGCGCGAAGGAGAAGACGCGCGTGCAGCGCGGCGTGCGCAGCGGTGGCGCCGCCTCGTCGTCCAACCGCGCGACGACGGTGCTGATCGCGATCTGCGTGGTCCTGTTCGTCGGCGAGATGGCCTCGGGCGGTGAGATCGGCCGCGCCGGCGGCACGCTCTACGAGCGGCTGGCGCTGTGGGGCCCGTCGATCGAGTTCAACGACGAGTACTACCGGATGGTCTCGTACGGCTTCCTGCACTCCGGCCTGCTCCACATCGCGTTCAACATGTGGTTCATCTGGGTGCTCGGCAACATGCTCGAGCCGGCGCTGGGAACGATCCGCTTCGTCGCGCTCTACTTCGCCTCGCTGCTGTGCGGCGCCTTCGCGATCCTGCTGCTGGAGCCCAACAGCGTGACCGTCGGTGCCTCCGGCGCCGCCTTCGGCCTGCTCGGCGCCGCGATCGTCGAGGCGCGCTCACGCGGGATCGACATCTGGGCCTCCGGCCTGGCGCCGATCGCGGTGATCAACTTCCTCTTCACCTTCCTCTTCCCGGGCATCTCGGTCGGCGGTCACGTCGGCGGCTTCGTCGGCGGCCTGCTGGTCGGCGCGATCTTCCTCGGCGTCGACCGCAACCGCATGCCGTACGTGCTCGGCGCGGTCGGAGCCGCCGCGCTCGGGGTCGCCGCCTTCGTCGCCGGCATCGTGGTCGTCGGCAGCGCGTAGTCGCGCGCGGCGATCCCCAACGCAGAAGCGCCCGCGCGATGCGCGGGCGCTTCGAAGCTGCGAACTGCTGTCAGCGCTGCGGTGCCGCTACGGCTTGCAGGTGACGAAGCCGAGCGCGCTCGTCGGGCTGGCCTCTCTGAGGAAGTCGAAGGCGCCGGCTATCGGAGCTCTGCCGCTCTTCGGGCATCTCTTCGCCTCGATGTAGCCTCTGCCTCTCCACTTCGCGTTGACGGTCGTCGAGAATCTCTTGACCTCGGCGAACCAGCCGTCGGCGATCTCCTGCAGCGTGTCCGGGATGTTGGCCGTCAGCTTGTAGCCGTATCTGCCGCCGGTCTTTCTCAGCGGGGCGCTGAACGCCTGCGAGATCAGCACGGGGTTCTCGGCGTAGATGTGGACGGTGATCGACTTGCCGCCGGCGCCGTTGAAGAGCGTGACCTTGCCGGGGACGTTGAAGACGTCAGCGGCCGGCACGTCGGCGATGAGGCTGCCGCGGCCGATCAGCGAGCCTTTCGCGCAACTGTTGAAGCTTCTGCGCGCGTTGATCGCCTCGGGCGTGCACGACGGGAACTTCGCGCCGTTGGCGACGGCGTTCGGCGGGAAGTCGAGCACGACCTGTCTGAGCGTGTTGTTCTCGCCGTTCTCTCTCGTGATCGTGAATCCGATCGTGAGCGCCAACGGAGTACCGGGCTTGCCCTTGTTCGGCGAGATCTTTCCGCTGATCGTGGATTGCGTCGCCTGCGCTGCCGGGGCGGCGGCGAGCAGCAGCGCGGTGGCTGCTGCGGCGGCGAGGGTGCGACCTGCTCGTGTACGGGACATCCGTCGATGGTAAACGAGTGCGTACCAGCGGGTCCACCGGTAACCGACCCTGAAGTCGGGATCAAAACACGGTGTGTTTGAGGACCGAAACTTCGGCCGATGCTGCGCGTTTCATCCAGGCCGACCGAGTTCGGAGCCGGCCTGGATGCGGGCGCTTCGCGCTACCCGTTCACGGCTCTCAGCGACGGCATCTGATCGTCGTCGTGAGGTCGACCGGCGCGTACTCTCTCGCGAACTCTATTCTGCTCGCCGACGGGACGCCGAGGCTTCTGGGGCAGACCGTCGTCGACTGGATGAAGGGGATTCTTCTGCCGCCTCTCGTGGTCCAGGCGCTGATCGACGTTCTCATCGTGCGCACCTGCACGAACCAGCCGTCGGCGATCTCCTGGAGCGTGTCCGGGATCGGCGCGACGAGGTGGTAGCCGTATCTGCCGCTCGTTCTGGTCAGCGGCGCCTTGAACGCCTGGCTGACGAGCACGGGATTCTCCGCGTAGGCGTGGATCGTCAGCGACTTGCCGCCTGGGCCGTTGAAGAAGGTCAGTCTCGCCGGGACGTTGAAGACGTCCGCGGCCGGCACGTCGGCCATGATTCTGCCCGTGCCGATCTGCGAGCCTCTCGCGCAGCCGGCGAAGCTTCTGCGCGCGTTGATGACCTCGGGCGTGCACGAGGGGAACAGGGCGCCGTTGTGTCTCGCGTTCGGCGGGAACCAGACGTCGACCTTGCTCAGGATGCCGGCCTCTCTGCCGGGGTCGGCGCCGAATCTGAAGTCGACCTTCAGATTGATCGGCGAGCCGATCGGACCCTTGTTCGGGCTGATCGAGCTGGAGAAGTCGTACTCGGCTGCGAGCGCCGCCGGGGCGGTGGCGAGCAGCAGCGCCGTGGCTGCCGCGGCGGCCAGTTTTCGGCCGGGACGTGAGATGGGGAGCATCCAAGCACTATAAACAGGAGCGTTCCTGCCTGTCCACTGAGAACCGACGCCAGCCGCTGGCACGTCGGCGCTCTGCTACAGCTCGACGGTCAGCGGCTCCGACGGCGCGCTCGGGACGGCGTCGGGGTGGAGGATGTGGGCCATCAGCTCCAGTCCGTCGACGAGGCGCGGACCGGGGCGCGAGAAGTAGGCGGAGGCGTCGACGGCGACGACCTCGCCGGCGCCGAGCGCGGCCAGCCTCTCGGCGTGGGCGAGCGCCTCCTCGCGGGCGCGTGGAGCGTCGTAGCCGCATGGCATCACGATGACGACGTCCGGCTCGGCGGCCGCGACCTCGTCCCAGTCGCGGCGCTCCGACGGCTCGCCGGCGAGGCCGAGCACGTCGAAGCCGCCGGCGTACTCGATCAGCTGGGGCGTCCAGTGGCCGGCGACGTAGACGGGGTCGAGCCATTCGAGCGCCGCGACCTTCAGCGGCTGCTTGCCGCGCACCGCCAACCGCACGCGGTCGATCCGCGCGGAGGCGTCGGCGATCAGGTCGACGCCGGCATCTCTGCGCCCGGTCGCCTCCGCGAGCGTGCGCACGTCGCCGAGCACCTCGCCGAGCGTGTGCGGGTCGAGTGAGATCACGCGCGGTCTGCTCTCGATCCGATCGGCGATCGCGCGCACGTCCTCGTAGGAGACGGCGCAGACGGCGCACAGCGCCTGCGTCACGATCAGATCGGGCTGCAGGCGCTGCAGCGCCTGCTCGTCGAGCTCGTAGATCGCCTCGCCGTGCTGGGTGCGGGCGCGCACGGCGGCGTCGATCTGCCCGGCGCTGAGGCCGGACGGGAGCGCGTCGCGCGTCACCTTCGGCAGCGCGAGGGCCGCCGGCGGATGGTCGCATTCGTGGGTGACGGCGATAACCTCGGAATCGAGGCCGAGAGCGAACAGCAGCTCGGTCGCGGACGGGACGAGGCTCACGATGCGCATGGGAGAGACCTTATGCCACGACTGACGGAGACCGAGACCTCGGCGCTGCTGACCGGCAGCGCCTGGAGACGCGAAGGGGAGGCGATCGTGCGCGACGTGAACGTCGCCGACTTCGCCGCCGCGATCGCGCTCGTCAACCAGGTCGCCGCGTTGGCGGAGGCGGCCGACCACCACCCCGACCTGCTCGTGCACGGCTGGAACAACGTGCGTCTGACGCTCTCGACGCACAGCGAAGGCGGCCTGACCGACGCCGACTTCAGGTTGGCGGCGAAGATCGACACGCTTCTCTGAGCAGGCGAAAAGCTCCCGAGACTGCACAAAAGCTGCGGAGGCGCTACGTTTCCTTGTGCACAACCGCGCTAACGGCCTGAGAGGAGCCGGCGGTTGGGTGGAGGAGGAGCGTGGTGGGCTAGGTGGGTCCGCCTCGAAACAAATCCGGCCCGCTTGCGCGGGCCGGATTTGTTGCTTCTGGGAGGAGGTGCTGCTGTGAGGTACGTCGCACGTCGAAGTATGCGGCGGCCACTTGAAGCAACCCTAAGCTAGGACTGAGAACACTCTCACGTTTGCTTCACAGCTTCTTCAGCTACTCCCGCGCTTACTTCGTCCAGTCGATGAAGCCTCTGCCGGTCTTCTTGCCGAGATCGCCAGCGGCGACGAGTGCCTCGACGCGGGCCGGCACCTTCGTCCCGATCGCCTCGCCGATCGCCTTCGAGACGTCGAGGCCGACGTAGTCGAGCAGCGCCAGCGGACCCATCGGATGGCCGGCGCCGAGCTGCATGCAGCGGTCGATCGCGGCCGGATCCATGCCCGTCTCCTCCAGCAGGTCGACGGCGCTGAAGAGGTAGGGGAACAGCAGCCGGTTGACGACGAAGCCGGCGATGTCCGGGACCTCGACGGCGGTCTTGCCGAGCGCGCCGCAGAGGTCACGCGCACGCGCGCGAACCTCGTCGACGGCCTCCGGCGCGTACGCCAGCTCGATCAGGTCCATCTTCGGGACCGGGTTGAAGACGTGCAGGCCGACGAAGCGGTCGGCCTTCCCGGTCTCGCGCGCCAGCTCGGCGACGGACAGCGACGAGGTCGTCGTCGCGAGCACGGCGGTGCCGTTGGAGTGGCGGCCCAGCTCGCTCAGCACGCCGGCCTTCGTCGCGTGGTCCTCGGCGACGGCCTCCACGAGGAAGGTCGCGCCGGCCAGCTCCTCGAGCGTGCTGACGATCGTCACGCGATCGGCGATCGGCTCCTCGCTGAGCTTGCCGCACCACTTTGAGACCATGCCGCGGGCGCGGTCGGCCGAGCGCTCGGAGCGCGCCCACAGGAGTACCTCGCCGTGCTGCGCTGCCGTTGCCGCCAACCCGCACGCGATGGCACCTGACCCTGCGATGCCCAGCCGTTCCTCCACGCCGTCTCTCCTCTGCTTCGTACTGGTTGAGAACGGCGCGAACAGTAGGGGGCATGCGCGTTCAACAGCGCCGGTTCCCGCGATGCGGAGCGGCCGTTCCATCGCGGAGCTGGCGCCTTGGCGCTCGCCGGAAGGCGCACCCGCAGTCAAAAGCGGCGGCGCGCGGCCGATGTTCGGGGAGTGACGACGCCGTCAGGCCCCACGCGCGCGAGCGCCCTGCTGCGAGAGACCGCCCCGTTTCTGGCCGGCGTCGTGCTCGCGATGGCGCTCGTGCCGCTGTCGGCGCTCGGCGACGGGCCGGCCACGTGGCAGCAGCTCACCGCGCTCGTCGGCGTCGCGGCGCTCGCCGGATTCGCGGTGCGCGCGCTCGCCGGCCATCTGCGCGCCGGCCAGGACGCGCTCGCCCATGCCCAGCAGCAGTTCCGCACCGCCTTCGAGGACGCGCCGATCGGGATCGGGCTGTTCGGCGTCGACGGCCGCTTCACCGAGGTCAACCGGGCGCTCTGCGAGATGATCGGCGCCGATCGGGAGGTGCTCGTCGGAGTCGTCGTGCTGGAGCACGTCGCGCCGGCCGATCGCCCCAGCTCGCTGGCCGCCTTCCGCGAGCTGATGACGGCCAGACGGCAGACCTACAACGCCGAGACGCGGCTGCTGCGCGGCGACGGCCGCGAGATCTGGTGCCAGCTGCGCGCCTCGCTCGTGCGCGACGCCGGCGGCGAGCCGCTCCACTTCATCGTGCAGGTCGAGGACGTCAGCGCCCGCCGCCGCGCCGCCGAGGCGCTCGCGGAGGCCGAGGAGCGCTTCCGCCTCGCCTTCGAGGGCGCGCCGATCGGGATCGCGCTCGCCGACCTCGACGGCCGCTTCCTGCGCGTCAACGACGCGCTCTGCGAGATCACCGGCTACACCGAGAGCGAGCTGCTGGCCGCCAACGTCGACCTGCTCGGCCACTCCGACGCCGCCGACGCCGAGGAGGAGCACGTCGACAGGCTGATGCGCGGCGAGGTCCGCTCCTACCGCCTCGAACGCCGCATCGTGCACGCGACCGGCCGCAGCGTCTGGGTCAGCCTCTCCGTCTCACTCGTGCGCGACAGCTCCGGCGTCCCGCGCTACTGCATCAAGCAGTTGGAGGACATCTCCGACCGCAAGCGCTTCGAGGGGCAGCTCGCCTACCTCGCCGACCACGACGCGCTCACCGGGCTCTACAACCGCCGCGCCTTCCAGCGCGAGCTCGACGCCCGCACCGGCGGCGACGCCCGCACCGGCGGCGCCGTCGTCGTGATCGACCTCGACCACTTCAAGGACATCAACGACACGCTCGGCCACGCCGCCGGTGACGAGGTGATCGTGCGCGTCGCGCGGCTGCTGGCCAAGCGGCTGCGTAAGACCGACGTGCTCGGCCGGCTCGGCGGCGACGAGTTCGCGACGCTGCTGACCGGCGTCGAGCGCGACGAGGTCGAGGCGGTGATCGCCGAGCTGCTGAGAGTCGTGCGCGAGCAGTCGGTCGTCGTCGAGGACGGCCACCCGATCGGCCTGACCGCGAGCGCCGGCGTCGCGCTGTTCGACGCCGACTCGCAGCTGAGCGGCGAGGAGCTGCTCGTCAGCGCCGACATCGCGATGTACGACGCGAAGGAGGCGGGACGCGACCGGCACGCGATCTCGGTCGAGACCGAGCAGCGCCAGCAGCAGATGACCGACCGGATGGCGTGGTCGCAGCGGATGCGCGACGCGCTCGAGCAGGATTCGTTCGTGCTCTTCCAGCAGCCGGTCGTCGACCTCCAGACGGGACTGCCGAAGAGCCACGAGCTGCTGCTGCGGATGCGCAGCGAGAGCGGCGAGCTGATCCCGCCGGCCGCCTTCCTGCCGATCGCCGAGCGCTCCGGCCTGATCACCGAGATCGACCGCTGGGTGACGCACCAGGCGATCGCGACGATCGCGCGCCAGCGCGCGGCCGGGCGCGAGATCCGGCTGGCCGTCAACCTCTCCGGCGCATCGGTCTCCGACCCGGCGCTGCTCGACATGATCGAGCAGGACCTGGCCGAGATGGCGCCGCCGCCCGGCAGCCTGATCTTCGAGGTGACCGAGACGGCGGCGATCGTCAACCTCGACCGCGCCCGCACGTTCGCCGCGACGCTCGCGGAGCTCGGCTGCGAGCTGGCGCTCGACGACTTCGGCGCCGGCTTCGGCTCCTTCTACTACCTCAAGCGGCTGCCGTTCGACTACCTCAAGATCGACGGCGACTTCATTCGCCAGCTGACGACCAGCCACGAAGACCAGCTCGTCGTGCGGGCGATCGTCGAGATCGCGAGAGGGCTCGGCAAGCGCACCGTCGCCGAGTTCGTCGGCGACGAGGCGACGATGGAGCTGCTGCGCGAGCTCGGCGTCAACGACGGCCAGGGCTTCCATCTCGGCAGACCGGCGCCGCTGGAGGAGCTGATCGCGGCGA
Source organism: Conexibacter stalactiti (assembly GCF_033542075.1). NCBI lineage: Bacteria > Bacillati > Actinomycetota > Thermoleophilia > Solirubrobacterales > Conexibacteraceae > Conexibacter > Conexibacter stalactiti. The sequence continues at coordinate 2,216 of NZ_JAWSTH010000082.1, read as the reverse complement.
GCGCGTCGGCGGCTGCGACGCCGGTTTCGGTCGAGGCTCCCGCTGCGGTCAGCGCGCCGGCGAGAGCACCGGCGATCCAGGCCTGAGGCCGGCGGCGGCGCCGGGCGCCGTCTCCAGCACCGCACGCGCGCCGCGGCAGCCGCGCAGCCGCCGCGGCGGCACCGCGCGGTCGACGCGCAGCACGCGCCCGTCGCGGTCGAGCCAGACGAGGTCGAGGGCGAAGCGCATCCCGAAGGTGTGGACGCTGCGCGTGCGCGGCAGCAGCAGCGCGACGCCGTGCGGGGCGGCGACGCCGGCAAGGCCGCGCAGGCGCGCGAGCGGCGTGTGGGCGCGGCGGCCGTTCAGATGCGTCAGCGGCGGCCGCAGCTGCAGTGGCGGGAGCGTGGCGAGGCGGGGTGGGAGCATGGCGGCCCTGAGCGGCCGCGGGGCGGGATTCGCCCCCGCGGCCGGCAGAGCCGACCGCGGACGGGGCGCGCTACTCCCAGCGGAAGCCGACCGCCGCGGGTCTCGGCGGCAACGGACTCGCCGGCAGGCCGTCGGCCGGCGGCCAGATGTTGTAGGCGCTCGGCGCGAGGTCGTTCGGCGTGTCGGGGTGGAACAGCGACGCCAGCAGCTGCGCCTGCCCGCGGCCGACGCCGAGCTCGAACTGGCCGCCGCCGTAGGCGCTGATGCCGTGCTCGGCGCAGTAGTCGTAGCCGGCGCAGAGCCGCTCCAGCCCGCCGAAGCGCGACGGCTTGACGTTGACCATCCGCGGCGCGAACGGCAGCGCCTCGATGTCGGCGATCGAGTGGATCGGCGCGTCCCACGTGATGCGGCCGCGGTCGGCCGCGAGCGCCGCGTCGATCCCGGGCGCGGCGAGGTCGGGATCCTCCAGCCAGACGCCGGGGAAGGCGTCCGCCACGCGCTTGTACCAGCCGGGCTCGGCCGGAGTGTCGACGACCGTGCCTCTGTACATGCCCTTGTAGTCGATCGAGTCGACCGCGCCGGTCGCTCTCAGCGTCGCGATCACGGCGTCGTCCCAGCCGGGGCTGGCGTCGAGCTTGAAGCGCAGCGTCGGATAGCGCTCCAGCAGCGCCGTCACGCGCTCCGGCTGCGGCGGATCGCCGATCGACAGCGACATCACGAAGGTCAGCGGCCGTGGCGTGCGGCCGAGCACCTCGTGCAGCGGCTTGCCAGCCTGGCGCAGCGCCAGGTCGAGCGCCGCCGAGTGGAAGGCCCAGCGGCGGTAGAGCCGCGACACCTCGCCGTGGACCGGCTCCGCGGGGAAGAGGTCGAGCGCGTCGACGTGCGCGCAGAAGTCGCCGAGCGACCACTGGCCCGCGAGCGGCTGGATGGGGCCGGCCGCCTGCAGCTTCTCCTGGTCCTCGGCGTCGTAGACGACGTCCTCGCCGACGCCATCCTGCTCGCCGCCGCGCAGGTGGATCACCGTCGACTTGCGCGTGAAGCCTGACGACACATCGAGCTGCAGCCCTTCGAGCGAGTACGACTCGACGCTCAGCGGCAGGTCGGCGAGCAGCGCGTACGTGCTCATGCGGCCGGCGGGGTCGGGTCTTCGCCGCCGCGCTCCAGGCGCGCGACCAGCTCGTCGAGCCGCAGCTCCTCGAGCCCTCTGCCGACGGCTTCCAGCTCGCCGGCACAGAACTCGACCAGGCGCCGTCCCTCGGCGACCAGCTCCAGCGTCTCGCGCAGGCCGGCCTCGCCGGAGTCGAGCCGGCGGATGATCTCCTCGATCCGCCCGCTGGCGCGCTCGTAGGTCAGCTGCTCCCGGTCGGCGTCACCGCCGGCGTCTCCGCCCATGTCGATCTGCACCGTGCTCATCTTGCCGCATCCTCCACCTCGGCCCGGACGCGACCGTCGTGGAAGCGCAGTTCGACGGTGCCGCTGGCGCGCGCCTGCTCGGCCGAGGTGACCAGCTCCCCGGCCGGATCCTCGACGAGCGCATAGCCGCGCTCCAGCGTGCGCGCCGGGTCGTGCGCGGCGAGCGCCAGCTCGAGCCGCTCGAGATCGCGCCGGCGGCGGGCGGTGGCGCCGTCGGCGGTGTGGCGCAGGCGTTCGCCGTCGCTGCGCAGCAGCGCCTCAGCGCGCGTCCGCTCGGCAGCCGCCACGTCGCGCTTGCGCCGCAGCACGAGCAGGCGCGTCGCGGTCACGTCGCGCTCGCGCGCCCCGCGGCGGCGGGCGGAGGCGCGCAGCTCGCGCAGCTGCTGGTGGAGCCGGCG
>NZ_JAWSTH010000081.1:0-28706 GCF_033542075.1 Conexibacter stalactiti | reverse complement strand
CGCCTCGCCGGGCTCCGCCGCCGGCTCGCGGAGCGCCGCCGCGTCGGCCGCGGCGCGCTTGCCGACGAGCGCCTCCAGCGCCGGCAGGCTGCCCTTGCGCAGCTTCGACGGCAGCGGCGGCAGCTCGCTCGGCGCGCGGCGGACCGGGCGCCGCTCCAGCTGCTCCCAGGCGCGCTGGAAGGGCGTGAAGACGACGAACGGCGTGCCGCCTCTGGTGCGCGGCCGGCCGACGTCAGCGACGAAGTTGCCGGGGCCGGGCTGCGCCTCGACTCCGGCGTCCGCGAGCGCCTCGCGCACGCGTCTGTCGCGTGCCAGCGCGTACGGCGTCGCGTCGCTGGCCCACAGCACCGCGCTCGCGCCCGCTTCGCGCGCCAGCGCCGGAAGCTCCCGCTCCGGGCTGCCCTCGCGCACGACGAGGCCGCTGCCGCGCTCGCGCAGGGCGGCGTCCAGCTCGCGCAGGCAGGCGAGCATGAAGGCCGTGCGCGGCCCCGACGCGAAGCGGCCGCGCACGATCGCCGGATCGACGACGAAGACGGGCACGACGCGCGCGTGCTCGGCGAGCGCGCGCACGAGCGGCGGGTGGTCGTGCAGGCGCAGGTCGCGCCGGAACCAGACGAGCGCGATGGTGTCGGCGGGAGCGGGCATCCTCCGGGGTACGGGCGCGACGGCCGCGCCGGTTCACGACACTAGACTCCCCCGCATGGCGAATCGCGTCGTCCCGCAGTTTCCCCTCTTCCCGCTCGGCATCGTCGCGCTGCCGGGTGAGATCGTGCCGCTGCACATCTTCGAGGAGCGCTACAAGACGATGATGGAGCGCTGCATCGAGCGCGGCGAGGAGTTCGGGATCGTCTGGCTCTCCGACGACGGCCTGCGGCCGATCGGCTGCGCCTGCGAGATCACCGAGGTGCTGGAGCGGATGGAGGACGGCAGGCTGAACCTGCTCGCGCGCGGCACGCGGCCGTTCGAGATCGTCGAGCGCGAGGAGCGGCTGCCCTATCCGGCGGGCACGGTCGAGTTCCTGGAGGAGCGCGACGAGGACTCCGACACGGCGGCGGCCGAGCTGGCGCGCGAGATCTACGCCGAGCTGGTCGAGCGCGCGACCGACAGACGGCCCGACCCGATCGAGCTGGCGACGATGGGCGCCTACGCGATGGCGGCGACCGTCGACTTCGGGTTGGAGGCGAAGCAGGGGCTGCTCGACCTGCGCTCCGAGAACGCGCGCGTGAGGCTCGTCACGCGCCTCTTCCGCGCCGCGATGAAGCGGCTCGAGTTCGTCACGCGCGCACAGGCGCGGGCGAGATCGAACGGCAAGGTCCGCTTCACCTGACGCCGGCCCGGGCCGCCGCGTGCGCGAGGGCGTTCGCAGCGGCATGCGGGCGCGGCGCTGCGGGTACACCGGCAGCATGGCCCCTGACAGACCGATCGACGACAGACCCGACGACCAGGCGGGCATCAACGCCTACGAGCGCAGCCTCGACGACGAGGTCCGCAGGCTGCAACGCGAGTCGCAGCTGGTCGAAGACGACATCCAGCAGACGCGCAAGCACTGGGAGGAGCTGCGCGCCGATCGCAGCCAGCCCGGCGCTCGTCCGCGCGAGGACTCGCCCGAGCACCCTGAGCGGCTGGAGAACGTCGCCGGCGACTGGGAAGGCACCGCGCAGGCGGCCGAAGAGGCCGGGCAGGGCTAACGCTCCAGCCCGCACTCCCGCTGCGCCAGCTCGCGCACGAGCTGGACCATCCGCCCGAGGTCGGGCTCGCGCGCGCCGTCGGTCTCGCTGAACTCGATCGTGCCGTCGAGCGTGTGCAGCTCGAAGCGCAGCTGCGCGTTGGCCGGTCTCGGATGGACCGTCTCGTACGGGGCTTCCTCGGCGAGCGATCTGACGATGTCGCGACCGCGCAGCAGCAGCTTGGAGTCGAGCTGTCTCGGCTCGCCTCTGTCGCACGTGACTGTTCCGCCGTCGTTGACCGTGATCTCGACGCGCGCGTCGGGCAGCGAGCCGCTGCGGCTGACGCGGAAGAGGTCGTCCGACTCGGCGCCGCAGCCGGCGAGCAGGCAGACGAGCAGGGCGGCAAGCGTGGCACGGCGCATCGCGGGGACCCTACCTGCGAGGAGCAGCGGAGAGTCTTGGTCGCTGAACGACCAGAACTCTCCGGTGCTCGCGCGGACGACGACTCACGCCACGACCGCCGCGCCGCCGCGGCGCGGGTCGCCGCCGCCTGAGAGCGCGCCGCTGCGACTGTCGCGCTCGACCGCCTGCACGCCGCCGAAGAAGAGGTTGAGCGCTCTGAAGCGCGCGATCGTGTGGCCGGCCGCCTCCAGCGCCGCGGTCTCCGCCCCCGGCTCGGCGTAGACGATCCCGTCCTCGTAGTGCACCCGCGGCGCGCGCACCGCGGCGTCGGCGGCGAGGCCGTGGTCGACGACGGCGACGATCGTCTGCAGGACCGCGGAGCGGATGCGGTTGGAGCCGGCGCTGCCGAGCACCAGCTCCGGCCGCCCGTCGCGCAGCACGACCGTCGGCGACATCATGCTCGGCAGCCGCCGACCCGGCGGGAAGCGGTGGAAGCCGAGCGGGTTGAGGTCCTGCTCGCCGAGCATGTTGTTGAGGTGGATGCCGGTGCCGGGGACGACGATCCCCGCGCCCTCGCCGTTGGAGCAGGTGACGCTGCAGGCGCCGCCGTCGCCGTCGAGCACCGAGACGTGCGTCGTCGAGCCGAGGCGCGCGGCGAGGAAGCGGTCGAGGAAGCCCTCCTGCGCGAGCCCGTCGAGGAACTCCGGCGTGCGCTCCTCCTGCGCGGCGCCCATCGCCGCGACGAGCTGGTCGGCGGTCGGCCCGCCGGCGCCGCCGCCGGCCGCCTCCAGCAGCGCCAGCGCGTAGGCGATCAACGTCCCGCCGGCAGACGGCGGCGGGTTCGACAGCACCTCGCGGCCGCGGTAGGCGGTCCGCACCGGCGCGCGCGCCACCGTCGCGTAGGCGGCGAGGTCCGCGCCCGTCAGCAGCCCGCCCTGCTCGCTCAGCAGCTCGGTCACGGCGGCCGCGACCTCGCCCTCGTAGAACGGCCGCACGCCCTCGTCGGCGAGCAGCTCCAGCGACGCCGCCAGCTCCGGCTGCACGATCGCCTCGCCCTCCCCGAGCAGCCTCCCGGCCGGCGCGAAGATCGCCTCGACCGCGGGCGACAGGCGGCATATCCCTTCGAGGATCTCGACGACGTACGCCTGCTCGGCGTTGAGCGGCACGCCGCCGCGCGCGAGCGCCGCCGCCGGCGCGACCAGCTCGCGCAGCGGGATGCTCCCGAAGCGCTGCGAGGCGGCGCAGATGCCGTGCGGCATCCCATAGGCGCCGACCGACGCGGCGCCCGCGTTGAAGACCTGCACCGCGTCGCCGAAGGAGACGCTGACCGGCACCAGTTCGGCGCGCCCGTCGTGGTCGGCGCCGCGGCCCGGCACCTCGACGAAGAAGTCGAGCAGCACCGGCTCACCACCACCGGGCGGCACGACGAGCATGTAGCCGCCGGCGCCCAGGCCGGTCAGCAGCGGCTCGGCGGCGAACGAGGTCAGCATCGCCGCGAGCGCCGCGTCGACCGCGTTGCCGCCGTCGCGCAGCACGGCGGCGCCGGCCTCGGCGCTCAGCTGGTGACCCGCCGCGACGACGCCGCGCCCACCGCCAGCCCGCTGCTTGCCATTGCCGCTCACGCGCGCAGCATCCCATGCACCGCCGCGGCGCGGGGACAGATCCGCGGCGCCGCGGTCAGATCGCCTCGCTCAGCTCAGCGGAACGGCATGAACTCGGGCACGTCCAGCTCGTCGCGCGAGCGCTGCTCGCGCGGCGCGCTGGTGCGCGCGACGCGCACCTCGCCCGCGGCCGGGTCGGCGAAGCGCGTGCGCGACGGCCGCTCCTCCGAGCTGCTCGCGGAGGCGCGCTGCTCGCGCGGGACGCCGATGTCGGCGCCGCGCTCCTCGCGCGCCGGACGCGGCGGGCGGACCTCGCCGTAGCCGGTCGCCACGACGGTCACCCACACCTGGTCGCCGAGCTTCTCGTCGACCATCGCGCCGAAGATGATGTTCGCGTCGGGGTGCGCGGCCTCGGAGACGGCCTTGGCGGCCTCGTTGACCTCCCACAGCGAGAGGTCGTGGCCGCCGGTGATCGACAGCAGGATCGAGCGCGCGCCCTCCATGCTGGTCTCCAGCAGCGGCGAGGCGACGGCCTGCTCGGCGGCGTCGATCGCGCGCCGCTCGCCCGAGCCCATGCCGATCCCCAGCAGCGCGCTGCCGGCGTCGGCCATGATCGTGCGCACGTCGGCGAAGTCGAGGTTGATCAGGCCCGGCAGCGTGACGAGGTCCGAGATCCCCTGGACGCCCTGGCGCAGCACGTCGTCGGCGACGCGGAAGGCGTCGACCATCGAGGTGCCGCGGTCGAGCACCGACAGCAGGCGGTTGTTCGGCACGACGATCAGCGTGTCGACCTCGGCAGCGAGCGCCTCGACGCCGACGTCGGCCTGCTCCTTGCGGCGGGTGCCCTCGAAGCCGAACGGCTTCGTGACGATGCCGACGGTCAGCGCGCCCAGCTCGCGCGCGATCCGCGCGACGACCGGCGCGGCGCCGGTGCCGGTGCCGCCGCCCTCGCCGGCGGTGATGAAGATCATGTCGCTGCCCTTCAGCAGCGCCTTGATCTTGTCGTACTCCTCCATCGCCGCCTGACGGCCGAGCGACGGGTCCGAGCCGGAGCCGAGACCGCGCGTGACGTCGGCGCCGATGTGCAGCGTGAGGTGCGCGGCCGACTGCTGCAGCGACTGCAGGTCGGTGTTGACGGCGAGGAACTCGACGCCGCTGACCTCGGCCTCGACCATCCGGTTGACGGCGTTGACGCCGCCGCCGCCGACGCCGACGACGCGCAGCACCGGACCGGCCGAGCGGCCGATCCCGTAGCTGGTCGCGCCCGACGGCAGTCCCTGACCGTGGTCCTCGACGCGCGCGTAGACGTCGTGCGGCGCGGTGACCGGCGCAGAGGCCGAGGGCGGATCCATCATGTTGTCCGGGATGTCGTTCGAGAAGGCATGGCGCAGACGCTCCTGCGGCGAGGGGGTCGGCGGCAGCTCCGGCTCGTCGAAGGCGGGCGCGGGACGCGCGGGCGCGGCGGCCTGCGGCTGCGGCGCGATCTCGCGCGCGGCGGGCGTCGCCGGCTGCGGCTCGGCGGCGGCGGGCTCAGCCGTGGTGCCGGCGCCCATGCCGTCGAGGCCCTCGTCCTCGGTTCTGCGGAACAGCGCCGCGAGCGGGCCTTCCCTCATGCTCGTGCGTCTACTGGGCGCCATTGTGGAGGACCTCCTTCGCGAGCTGCCGGTAGGCGTGCGCTGCCATGCCGTCAGGGTCGTACTTCAGCACGGACATGCCCTGCACGGGCGCCTCTGCGAACCGGACCGTCTTGCGGATCCGGGACGCGAACACGCGCTCCCCGAAGCTCTCCTCCAGCAGCTCGATCGCTTCCTTGGCGTGGAGCGTGCGGGTGTCGACGAGCGTCGGCAGGATGCCTTCGATGTCGACGTTGGGATTGAGGTTCTCGCGGATCATCTTGAGCGTGTTCTGGAGCTGAAGCAGCCCCCGCATCGACAGATACTCGCATTGGACGGGGACGATCACCTTGTCGGCGGCCGTGAGGGCGTTGATCGTGAGCAGCCCGAGGCTCGGCGGGGTGTCGATGAAGATGAAGTCGTAGTCGCCCTTGATCGCCCGGAACGCCTTCTCCAGCGAGCGCTCGCGGCCGATCTGCGTCGACATCGCGATCTCGGCGCCGGCGAGGTCGATCGAGGCGCAGGCGACGTCGATCTCGCGTCGGCGGATCGCGTCCTTGATCGGCGTGTGATGGACGAGCACGTCGTACATCGAAGTCTCGACGGTGTCGGGGTCGATCCCCTGCGACATCGTCAGGTTGCCCTGCGGGTCCATGTCACAGCAGAGGACGCGATGGCCCTCCTCCGCGAACGCGACGGCGAGGTTGAGCGTCGTCGTCGTCTTCGCCACGCCGCCCTTCTGGTTGGCGAAGGCGATCACCTTGGCCGTGCCGGTCACTGGCGACTCCGATGAGGTCGGGAAACCCATACGCGCCTCTATTCGAAGCCGCGACGGGGAATCCTCCCCCGGCCTGGCGCACGCGCGCGCACGCGACGCGACTGCCCCAGCGACTAGGCTGACGGGCGGTGTCCGGGCTCTCCGACAAGCGCCTCCTGTTTCTGACCGGAAAAGGGGGCGTCGGCAAGTCGACCGTCGCGATCGCGCTCGCGCTCGCTGCCGCCCGCCGCGGCAGACGAACGGTGATCGCCGAGCTGACCGGGCAGGACCGCGCGGCCGTCGCGTTCGGCCACGCCGACGGCTCCAGCGGCGCGCGCGAGCTGCGGCTGGCGGAGAACCTCTTCACGATCTCGATCGAGCCGCAGCACGTGCTGGAGGAGTACCTGCAGCAGAAGGCGGGGCCGCTCGGCGACGTGCTCGCCGGCTCGCGCACCTTCCACGGCTTCGTCTCGGCGACGCCGGGCATGCGCGAGCTGCTGGCCCTCGGCAAGGTGTGGGAGCTGGCCCAGCCGCAGCGCCGCACGCGCGACGCGCAGCCGTACGACCTCGTCGTCGTCGACGCGCCCGCGACCGGCCACGGGCTCGCGACGCTGCTGACGCCGCGCACCTTCGCCGAGATCGCGAAGGTCGGCCCGATCGCCTCGCAGGGCCGCACGCTCGACGCCTTCTTCACCGACGCGCGCCTCGCCGCCGTCGTCGCGGTCGCGCTCGCGGAGGAGATGCCGGTCAACGAGACGATCTCGCTGCGCGAGCGGCTGCGCGAGGAGGCCGGGATCGAGCTGGCGGCGACGGTCGTCAACGCGCTCGTGCCCGACCGGCTCGGGCCGCGGCAGGCAGCGACCGTCGCCGGCGCGGTCGATGGCGTGCGCTCGCCGCTGGTGCGCGCGGCGCTGGAGTCGGCCCGCTCCGAGCACGTTCGCGCGCGCGCACAGCGGGCGCAGGTGGAGCGGCTGGCGGAGGGGCTCGGAAGCGCGCCGTTCGAGCTGCCGTACCTGTTCACGCCAGCGGTCGACATGGCGGGGCTGGAGCTGCTGTCGGAGCGCCTGGAGGAGCTGCTGTGAGCGCCCCCGGCGTCGCCGGCTGGCTCGACGGCGTCCGCGTCTGCATCTGCGGCGGCTCCGGCGGCGTCGGCAAGACGACGACCTCGGCCGCGATCGCGACCGGCATGGCCGCGCGCGGGCTGAAGGTCTGCGTCGTCACGATCGACCCTGCGCAGCGGCTCGCCAACGCGCTCGGCCTCGACACGCTCGGCAACGAGCCCCACCGCGTCGAGCCGGCGCCGTTCGCGGCCGCTGGCGCGCCGCTCGGCGACGGCGAGCTGTGGGCGCTGCAGCTCGACGCCAAACGGACCTTCGACGACCTGATCGAGCGGCTCTCGCCGGACGAGCGCACGCGCGAGGAGATCCTCTCCAACCGCATCTACCGCGAGCTGTCGGGCGCGGTCGCCGGCTCGCAGGAGTTCACCGCGATCGCGAAGCTGCACGACCTCGCCGCCACGGGCGAGTTCGACCTGCTCGTGCTCGACACGCCGCCGTCGCGCAACGCGCTCGACTTCCTCGACGCGCCCGACCGCCTGACGCAGTTCTTCGAGGGCAGGGCGCTGCAGGCGCTGCTGAAGCCGAGCGGCTTCGGGATGAAGCTGTTCGGCCGCACCAGCGGGCTCGTGCTGAGCGCGCTCAAGCGCGTCACCGGCGTCGACCTGCTGACCGACCTGTCGACCTTCTTCCGCCTGCTCGGCGGGCTGCTGGAGGGGTTCAGAGCGCGCGCCGAACAGGTCGACGCGCTGCTGCACGACCCCGCCACCCGCTTCCTGCTCGTGACCTCGCCCGAGCGCGAGCCGGTCGACGAAGCGATCTACTTCCACCGCAAGCTGAAGGCGGCGCGGATGGCCTTCGGCGGCGGGATCGTCAACCGCGTGCACGCCGACCAGCTCGGCGACGAGGACGCCGGCGAGCTGGTGCAGCGGCTGATCGACGAGGCCGGCCTCTCCAGACCGCTGGCGCGCAGAGTCGCCGCCTGCTTCGCCGACGAGCACGCGCTCGCCGTGCGCGATCGCGAGAACGTCGCCCATCTGGCGCAGCGGCTGGGCGCGAGCGTGCCGCTGCTGCTCGTGCCGCACCTCGATGAGGACGTGCACGACGCCGCCGGGCTCGTGCGCGTCGGCGCGCACCTGTTCGCGGACGCGACCGCCGTCGCGCCGTAACGGGCGGCCGCGGCCGCTCGCTCAGCTGCCGCGGCGGAAGCGGCGCCGGCGGCGGGCCCGCTCGCCCGCCTCCTCGCTCTCGGCGCGCCGCGCGGTCGCGCCGCGGATCGCCTGGAAGTGGGCGATCAGCGCCTCGTCGGCGGCGACCGGCGTCGGCGCTCTCCAGCCGCGTCTCCAGGCGCCGACGCGCAGCCCGAACGTGATCGCGCTGCCGATGATCACCGACAGCGTCAGCGCGACGCCGAGATGGTCGAGCGCGACGAAGCTGACGACGCCGGCCAGCGCCGCGACCGCATACAGCTCGCCCTCCTGGAAGATCTCCGGCGGGCGGCCGGTCAGCACGTCGCGCAGCGTGCCGCCGCCGATCGTCGTGATCATCCCGAGCAGGATCGCCGGCAGCAGCTCGAGGCCGTTGGCGATCGCCTTCTCGGCGCCGACGATGCCGTAGAGGCCGAGCACGACCGCGTCGGTTATCAGCATCACCGCGCCCATCCGCTGGAAGGTGCCGGCGAAGAAGAAGACGGCGGCGGCACCGGCGAGCGCCGTCCCCAGGTACCAGGGGTTGTCGAGCGACGCCGGCAGCTGGTTGAGCAGCACGTCGCGGATCATGCCGCCGCCGATCCCGGTCACGATCGCCAGCGCGAAGACGCCGGCGACGTCGAAGCCGCGCACGACCGCCAGCAGCGCACCGCTGATCGCGCCGACGAAGACGGCGAGCAGGTCGAGCCAGATCGGGGTCTGGACGATCTCTTCCACGCTCGGCAGCGTACCCGCGCCAGCGCGGCGCCCTCCGCTCGACGCCCACCCGCGCCTGCGCGGCGCCCTCCGCCGGTAGGCTCCCGCGGGGATGGACTTCGAGGCGGAGGGGCTGCTGGAGGGGATCGACGACGAGCGCTCGCGCGCCGACCGGATCGCGCTGCTCGAACGGCTGCTGGCAGCCGGCGTCACACCGGAGGAGCTGCGCCGCGCCGCCGCCGAGGACCGCCTCGCGCTGCTGGAGGTCGAGCGGATGCTCGGCACCGAGCAGTTCACCCCGCGCGAGGTCGCCGCGGTCGCCGGCGTCCCGCTGGAGCTGGTGCTGAAGCTGCGTCAGGCGCTCGGGCTGCCGCGCCCCGATCCCGATGACCGCGTCCTCACCGCCAGCGACGTCGAGGCGGCCGAGCGGCTGAAGGGCTTCCACGAGGCCGGCCTGCCGGAGGAGGGGATCCTCGAGGTCGCGCGCGTGCTCGGCGAGGGGCTGGCACGCGTCGCGGCGACCTTGCGACCGCTCGTGCGCGACACCTTCCTGGAGCCCGGGATCGGCGAGCGCGAGCTGAGTGAGCGGTACGCGACCGCGAGCGCCGAGCTGGGGCCGCAGCTCGGCGTCGTGATGCAGCACATCCTCAACATGCACCTGCGCGACCAGCTGCGCACCGACGTCGTGGGGCGCGCCGAGCTGGCGCGCGGCGGCGTGCTCGGCGCGGTCAGGATGTCGATCGCGTTCGCCGACCTCGTCGGCTTCACGAAGCTCGGTGAGCGCGTCCCGGCGGAGGAGCTGGGCGCGGTCGCGCGGCGGCTGACCGAGCTGGCCGGCGACGTCGCCGGCTCCCACTCCCCGGTCCGTCTCGTGAAGACGATCGGCGACGCCGCGATGCTCGTCTCGCCCGATCCCGACGCGCTGCTGGAGTCGTCGCTGGAGCTGGTCGCGGCTGCCGAGGCCGAGGGCGAGGAGTTCCCGCGCCTGCGCGCCGGCGTCGCGACCGGTCAGGCGCTCGGCCGCGCCGGCGACTGGTACGGCAGCCCCGTCAACCTCGCAAGCCGCATCACCGGCGTCGCGCGGCCCGGCACCGTCGTGGCGGCCGGCGCGACGCGCGAGGCGACCGCCGGCGACGGCGGCCGTTGGCAGTGGTCGCAGCTGCCGAACCGGCGGCTGCGCGGCGTCGACCACACGGTGCCGCTGTACCGCGTCCGTCCGGCCGCGCCGAGCTGAGGCTCAGGCCAGCGTCGCGAACGTCTCAGACGCCGGCCGCGGTCTGCCGAGGTGCCAGCCCTGCGCGAAGTCGACGCCGTAGTCGTCGAGCCGTCGCAGCGTGCGCTCGTCCTCGACCCACTCGGCCGTCGCCGTCTTGCCGAGCCCGTGGGCGACCTGCACCATCGAGCGCACGATCACCTGATCGGCCTGTGAGTCGCACAGCCCGCGTATGAAGCTGCCGTCGATCTTGAGCGCGTCGAACGGCAGCGTCTTGAGCGTCGAGAAGGTGCCGAAGCCGGTGCCGAAGTCGTCGAGCGCCAGCCGGCAGCCGAGCGCGCGCAGCCGCGCGGCGAGGTCGGAGGCGGCACCGGCGTTGGCGATCGCCGCCGTCTCGGTGACCTCGAACAGCAGCCGCCGCGGGTCGACGCCGGCGCGCCGCGCCTGCGCGGCGATGTGGTCGGCGAGGTCGGCGTCCGCGAGCGAGGTCGCCGACAGGTTGACGGCCAGCTCCTGCACGCCGGGGTAGGCGGCGGCGAGCCGCAGCGACTCGGCGATCACCCAGCGGTCGATCCGGCGCGCGAGCCCGAAGCGCTCGCAGAGCGGCAGGAACTCGCCGGGCGTGTGGACCTCGCCGTCGTCGCCGCGCAGCCGCAGCAGCAGCTCGAAGCGGACCGCCGGCGTCTGATCGCCCACCGCGACGACCGGCTGGGCGTACAGCACGAGCCCGTCGCCGGCGAGCGCGCGGTGGATCCTGTTCGCGAGCGAGAGGTCGTCCTGCATCCGCGTGGCGCTGCCGGTGTCGCGGCCGTAGAGCGCGGCGCGGTTGCGACCCGACTCCTTCGAGGAGTACATCGCGATGTCGGCCTCGGCCAGCAGCTGCTCGGCCGTCACCGCGCGCTCGCTCGTGCCGAAGGTCGTGATGCCGATCGAGGCGGTGACCGCCTCGCCGTCGCCGGCCGAGCGCCGCTCGAACGCCGCCAGCACGCGGTCGGCGAGGCGGCCGGCGCCCGTGGCGCCGCTGCCCGGCAGCAGCACGACGAACTCGTCGCCGCCGAGCCGCGCGAGCACGTCGCCGACGCGCACGAGGCCGCGCAGCTCGTCGGCGGCCGCGCGGATGACGGCGTCACCGGCGTTGTGGCCGAGCGTGTCGTTGACGTACTTGAAGTTGTCGAGGTCGATCAGCAGCAGCGCGCCGTCGTCCTGCACCCCGCCGACGATCTGGCGCTCCAGCTCGGCGTTGAAGCGGCGGCGGTTGAAGAGGCCGGTCAGCGGGTCGTGGTCGGCGAGGCGGCGCAGCTCGTCCTCCAGCCGGTCGCGCTCGGAGACGTCGCGCACGATCGCCGCGACGAGCCGCTCACCGCCCTCGTCGAGCGGCCCGAGCGAGACCTCGATCGGAAACTCGCTGCCGTCCTTGCGGCGCCCGCGCAGCGGCAGCTGGCGGCCCATCGTGCGGCGCGCGTGCGTCTTCATGAAGCCGGCGCGATGGGCGGTGTGGCGCCCCCGCGCGTGGACCGGCACGAGCAGCTCGACCGGCTCGCCGAGCAGCTCCTCGCGCGTGTAGCCGAACAGCCGCTCGGTCTCCTCGTTGGCGATCACTATGCGACCGGCCGCGTCGACCACCACGATCGCGTCGCCGGCGTACTCCAGCAGCGCCTGGAAGTACCTGTCGGAGTGGTCGGCGCCCGCGGTCGGCGGCGCTGGCGGCGTGGCGCTCATCCTCTTCCCGTCATCGGCCGCAACGGGTGCGACACCGTAGGCGTTTCCAAGCTTCGGACGATGACATGGCGCGTGCGCGCTTGACGTTGCGCAGCCGTTGCGACGCGCCAGGTCGCGTTCAGGAGGCGATCGGCGTTTCGGCCGCGGCCTCCGCCAGCAGCTCGTCGGCGAGCGAGCGCACGTCCGAGTCGAGGTGGCCGCAGAGCACGTCGCGCAGCAGCGCGCGCAGGTGGCCGGCCAGCTCGTCGATCAGCGCGTCGGCGTTCGCGTCGGGCTGCGCCAGCCCCGCGATCACCGTCCGCTCCAGCGTCGCCGCGCGCGCGACCCGCTCGGCGAGCGCGGCGCGCTCGGCCGGCAGCGCGCAGATCACCGCGAGCCGCTGCGCGAGGCGGCCGCTGCCCGGCCCTTCCGGCTCCAGCAGCGCGCGCAGCGCCAGCAGGTCGTCCGTCAGCGCCTCCAGCGGCGTCGTGCGCTCGCGCGCCATCTCGAAGCGGCTCAGCGCCCAGGCGACCTCACCGGCGCGCGGCGTGCGCCGCGCGACGAGGCTGCAGAAGGCGCGCAGCTCGTCCTCCTGCTCCAACACGAGCGTCTTGCGGCCGCGCGCGCGGCCGCCCGCACCGAGCGGCACGACCTGCCACGGGCCGCCGTCGAGCCGCGCCCACGCCAGCGGGCCGAGCGCGTAGGAGCCCTCGTCGAACAGCCGCAGCGCGCTCAGCAGCCTGCGGAAGCGGGTGCGCGCGGTCGTCAGCGGCGGGCCGGCCAGCTTGTCGCCCTCCAGCGTCAGGACGGCGAGCACGGTGCCGTGCTCGACCTCGCCCGGCGTCGACCAGACGGCCTCCGGCGGCACGTCGGGGACGCTCTCGCCGCGCGCCAGCGACAGCCCGTCGCCGAGCGGCACGTCGTCGGACTCGAGCGCCAGCCCCAGCAGCGGCGCGACGACGAGCGCGACCTGGCGGCCCTCGTAAAGGGCGGCCTCCAGCTCGCGGTAGGCGGCGTCGAAGCGCTCGGACTGGAAGCCGAACTCGCTCGACTCGGCGTAGACGGCGGAGAGGAAGGAGCGCAGCACCGCATCGGCACGCTCGCGCTCGTCCGGCGGGATGCGCGGCTCGCCGCGCTTGCGCAGGTAGGCGTCGACGCCCTCGATCGCGGCGACCGTGCGCGCGACCGGCAGGTAGGTCGGCAGGCGGTCGAGGATCCCCATCCGCGAGCGGATGAAGTTGCCGGTGAGCGGCCGGTAGCAGTAGAGCGCGGAGCGGGCGCCCGGCTCCTCGACGACCTCGAACGGTATCTCGGCGCCGCGCGCGGTCTCCGCCGCGAGCTGCAGCCCCGCGTCCTCGGTGAACGCTCTCAGCAGTTGGTGGAGCGTGCGGTTGCGCATGGAGTGGCGTTCGCCGCTCCAGCGCGCGGCTCCTTCAGCCGCACGCAGGCTTGCAGGATGCTGGCGCCCGGCCGGGCGTGCGACGCCCTCGGCGCGGGGCTACGCCGCGAAGGCAGGCGGCGCGACGACCGCGGGAGCGACGGCGGCGTCGTCCTCAGCAGCCGGTGTGCAGTCGCCCTCGGCGCCGAGCCAGCGGCGGCCGTAGCTGCGCATGTCCTCGATCAGCGGCACGAGCGCGCGGCCCTTCTCGGTCAGCGCGTACTCGACCCGCGGCGGGACCTCGGGGAAGGTCTCGCGCTTGACCATCCCCTCCTCCTCGAGGGCCCGCAGGCGCAGCGACAGCGTGCGCGGTGAGATCCCCTTCAGCGAACGCTCCAGCTCGCAGAAGCGCTGGCGGTCGTCGGCGAGGTCGCGAATGATCAACAGCGTCCACTTGCCGCAGACGATCTCGGCAGTCGCGCAGACCGGGCAGTTCTCGTCGTACGCCATACGTCGAGGATACCGCAAGACTTCACGAACTGAAGTGCATCGGCGACGGCGCGCTCACCCCGGGCGCCGCCGCCGTGCGCGAGGTTCAGCCGCGCAGCATCTTCGAGAGGCCGCCGGCGGCGCCGGCGAGCGGGCTGCCCGCGACGAGGCCCTCCGACGGCTGGATCAGCACCCAGCCCTCGCCCGAGAAGGCGATCTGCAGCGTCTCGCCGGACGATCTGCCCATCAGGCTCTTGAAGTTGACGTCGGTCTTGACCGCGGTCGAGACGCCCGAGGACCAGAGGATCGCGGCCTGCGCGTCGGCGAAGGTCGGCGCGGCGGCGACGTCGAGGCGGACGGGCGGGCCGTCGGTCACGATCGCGACCCAGCCGCTGCCCTTCAGCGACAGGTTGCTCATGCCGCCGGCGATCGCCGAGCCTGCGTCCTTGACGCGCTCGATGTCCCAGTCGATGCCGGCGTCGAAGGCGAGCACGTGCGCGCCGTTGCACGTGATCTTGTCGTTCTCGAGACGGATCAGGTGGATGTCCTGCGCCTGCTCGGCGAGGAAGACCTCGCCGCTGCCGGTCACCTTCATCAGCTCGGCGCCCTCGCCCGAGACCGCCTTCTTCAGCATCCGGCTCATGCCGCCCGAGCCGGCGTGCTCGAACTTCACGTCGCCCTGGTAGGCGACCATCGAGCCGATCTTCGCCTGGATCGTGACCGCGTCGAGCCGCACCTTCAGCAGCTTCGAGTTCTGGAGAGTGAAGGAGTCCGTCGAGGTCTTCTCGGCGAACTGGTCGAGCGTGCTGTCCACGGTCGTGAGTCCTTTCGAATCGTGTCGGGGGGAGGCCAGCGAAACAGGCGCCCTCGCGTTCGTCAAGAAAGCTGTGAAGAACTGGAGACATCCCCTATGACCTATGGGAGATGGCGCGGGTTGGGCTGGGGTCTCACCCGGTGACGAACAGCGCGGCCGCCTCCCCCGGCGGCCGCGCACCGCACCGGGAAGCGGCGCCACCGCGACGCTCGCGCGCTAGGTTCGCGCGATGGACGTCACGCTCTACACGATGCCGCTCTCCCACCCCGGCTGGAGCGTGCAGCTCGCGCTCGCGCGCAAGGGCGTGGAAGCGAAGGTCGTCGACCTGCCGGCCGGCCTCCACCCGGGACTGCTGTGGCTGCGCGGCTTCCGCCGCGGCACCGTTCCCTCCGCGCGGATCGACGGCCGCCGCGTCGAGGGCTCGCTGGAGATCGTGCGCGAGCTGGAGCGGCTCGTGCCCGAGCCGTCGCTCTATCCCGCCGACCCGGCCGCCCGCGCCGCGGTGGAGGAGGCCGAGCGGTGGGGCGAGGCGACCTTCCAGAACCTGCCGCGCCAGGTCGCCCGCTACGCGATCGCGCACGACCTCACAACACGAACATGGATCAACCGCGAGCACGTCGGGCTGCCGCTGCCGAAGGTCTCCGCCGTGCTCGCCACGCCGGTCGCGCTCGGGATGGCGGCGAGAGCCGACGCGAACGCGACCGGGGCGCAGTCGGCGCTGGCGGCGCTGCCCGCGGCGCTCGACCGGGTCGACGAGCTGCTCGCCGCCGGGACGCTCGGCGACGACGACGCGCCCAACGCCGCCGGGACCCAGATCGCGCCGACCGTGCGGCTGATCAGCGCCAACGCCGACATGCGCGAGCTGACCGACGGGCGGCCGTGCGGCGCGTGGGCGGAGCGGCTGCTGCCTGACTATCCGCTGACCCCGGGCTCGGCCGCGATCGCGAAGCTGCGGCGCGAGTCGGCCTGAGCGCAAACGCGAAGGGCCCCGGTTCGCACCGGGGCCCTGAGAAACGGAACTGCGCGGCGCGCCTGGGCAGGCGCGCCGTAGAGCGGCTGCTTCAGGCCACGTCGCGGAGCTTCTGAGCCTCCGCCAGCGACTGCAGCTTCTTCAGCGACTGGTTCTCGATCTGACGGATGCGCTCGCGCGTCACGTTGAACGTGCGGCCGACCTCGTCGAGCGTGCGCGGATGCTCGCCGCCGAGGCCGTAGCGCAGCTCCAGCACGCGGCGCTCACGGTACGAGAGGTTCTCGAGCGCCTCGCGGAGGGCTTCCTTGGTGAGGATCTCCGCGGCACGCTCGTACGGCGACTCGGCGCGCTCGTCAGCGATGAACTGGCCGAACTCCGACTCCTCCTCGTCGCCGACCGGCTTCTCGAGCGAGACCGGCGCCTGCGCGGAGCGCTTGATCGAGTCGACCTCTTCGGGATCGATGCCGGTGACCTCGGCGATCTCCTCGGCCGTGGGCTCGCGACCCAGCTCGGTGACGAGCTTGCGCTCGGCGCGGCCGATCTTGTTCAGCTTCTCGACGACGTGCACGGGGATGCGGATCGTGCGCGCCTTGTCGGCGAGCGCGCGCGCGATCGCCTGACGGATCCACCAGGTCGCGTACGTGGAGAACTTGAAGCCCTTGCGGTAGTCGAACTTCTCCGCGGCGCGCACGAGGCCGAGCGTGCCCTCCTGGATCAGATCGAGGAAGGGGAGGCCCTGGTTGCGGTAGTTCTTCGCGATCGAGACGACGAGACGGAGGTTGGACTCGACCATCTTCTGCTTCGCGTCGAGGTCGCCGCGCTCGATCCGCTTGGCGAGGTCGACCTCCTCCTGGGCGGTGAGCAGGCGGACCTTGCCGATGTCCTTCAGGAACAGCTGAAGGGAGTCGGTCGTCATGTCCGGCTTGAGGTCGAGCGCCGTTCTGGCGCGGCGGCCGCGACGTCTGTCCGGCGCGCGCTCCACCTCGTTGCCGGCAGCAGTGGCCGGATCGATCTCCTCGACGAGCTCGATCTCGGATCTCTCGAGGAACCCGTGCAGGTCCTCGACGTCCGTCTCGTCGAGGTCGAGCTCGCTGACCGCTCTGGCGATCTCGGCGTACGTCAGGACGCCGAGCTGCGTCCCGCGGTTGACGAGACCCTTGATCTCTTCGAGTTCCTGAAGTTCAGCTACAGACATCTGGTTCCGTTTCTCGTCGCGTGCGCGCCACCCAACTTCCTGCACTCGGCGCGATCATCAGACGCGGCGAGCCCGCTTTGAGCGCGCACCACCGCCATCCAAACATGAGCAGGAGTCTAGCTTCTTCGCGTTTGAGGAGTCAACGCGTCGGCGCCAGTTTCGGGCTGCCTGCCCGCATCTCGGGCATGGTGCGCACGGCGTACTCCTGTCACTACTACGCAGAACGCACCGCGACGTTTCATGTTGCGGAGCTTTCTTCTCTTTTGATCGGCGTCTCGCGGCAACGCTTGAGCGCCCCTGTTCCCGGTGCGATGCGCGCGGTGCCGGCGGCTGCGTTTCGCGTGCGTTCTTTCGTATACTGCCCGCCGCCACGCCGAACGGCACCGCGTCCTGCGCAGTGCCGACGGGGGACCCATTGCGAGCCTCGGCTCGCGGGGGCGAATCGGTCGCAGCACGGACCGTAGCGGCGCGCCGGACTGGCGTCGCGAGCCCGACAGCTCACCTCGTAGGCACCGGCACACCATCTATGAGCCTTCGCCGCCGCCCTGTCGCCATCGCTGCTGCCGCCATGCTCGCGGCAGCCCTCCCCTGCGCCCCCGCCACCGCCACCGCCGCGTCGGTCGGCGGCGCCTCGCCCGACGCGCCCGTCGAGGGCGCCGTCCCGACCGGTGCCGCGCTCGCGATCGGCACCTCCGTCGCGACCGCCAGCGGCAACGGCATCACGATCTCCTCGCGCGGCGCGGCGCTGCTGAAGCAGCGCGCGACCGTCAGCGGCATCGCCCCCAGCGGTCTCGGGACCGTCTCGATCGAGGCGCTCGACGCCAAGAGCGGCGCCTGGAGAGCCGTCGGCGCCGCCGCCGTCGCGACCGACGGCAGCTTCAAGGCCGCCTGGCGCCCGCGCGCGCTCGGCGCCCAGCAGCTGCGTGCCGTCGCCGGCGCCAGCACCGCCGCCACGCGCGCCGTCGACGGCGCCCCGCAGGTCGGCGTGACCGTCTACCGCCCGGGCGTCGCGAGCTGGTACTCGCCGGCCACCAACGGCGGCTCCAAGACCGCCTGCGGCATCAGACTGACGAAGACGACGATCGGCGTCGCGCACAAGACGCTGCCGTGCGGCACGCAGATCGAGCTGTACTACGGCGGCAAGAAGCTCGTCGCCCCCGTGATCGACCGCGGCCCCTTCATCGACGGCCGCACGTGGGACCTGACGAAGGCGACCCACACGGCGCTCGGCGCCAGCGACGGCCTGATCACGATCGGCGCGCTGACCGTCACGAGCGTGCCGATGCTCAAGACGCCGTACCGCGCGCCGGCGATCCCCTCCTCGCGCTGAGCGCACCGCGTCGCGGCGCGCGCCGCACGCACTGACTCAGCGCACGAGCCGCGGGCCCGGGAGATCCGGGCCGGCGCCGAAGTCCTCGGGGTGCGGCGCGGCCTCGCCGATGCGCGCGCCGGCCGCCGTCGCGGCGAGCATCGCCTCCTCGGCGCGGTCGATCAGCGTCGCCGCGTCGTGGCCGTCCTCACCGTAGACGGCGAAGCCGATCGTCGCGGCCAGCGGCGCGCCGCGCCAGCTCTCGCCCTGCTCGACGCCGGCGCCGATCCGCTCGGCCAGCGCGATCGCGCCGGCGCGGCCGACGCCGGGCGCGATCACCCAGGCGCGGCCCTGATGGTCGGAGGCGACGAGGTCCTGTCGCCGGATCGCCCTGCGGATCGCCTGCGCGAGCCGGCCGTATGGGACGTGGGACTCGCCGTCGGGGGCGCTGGCGGCGACGCGGTCGCCGTCGACCAGCTCGACGCGCAGCAGCGCCAGCCCGCCGCCCTCGCGCTGGCAGCGGTCGATGTGCCGCTCCAGCGTCGCGATCCAGAGGTCGGAGTCGTCCATCCCCGCGACCGGCCCGTGGCGCGGGTCGGTCCCCGCGCGCCCCGGCAGCTGGGTGACCGAGCCGACCGGCTCGGGATCGTCGTCGCGCAGGTCCTCCAGCGCCGGCTCGGGGTGCGACCATGCCGGCTGGCCGCCGCCCGACGCGCTCGCCGACTGGGCCGGCGGCTCGCCGTAGGGCGCGTGCGGGATCCCGTCGTGGTCGGGCGGGACGTCGTCGTAGGCGGGGACAGGCCCGGCCGCTGCCGCGGGCGGCGGCTCGGGCGCGGCGGCTGCCCGCGGTGGCGCGGACGGGGCGCTGACCTGCGACGCGGGCACGACGACGCCATGGCCCGTCAGCGCGGTCGCCGTCACGACGGCGGTGACGGTCGCGAGACGGTCGGCGAGGCGGCCGACGAAGGCGGCGTCGCGCGCATCCGCGTCGGACTCCAGCGCCGTCGTCCAGAGGCAGGCGCGCAGCGCCTCGACGGCGCCGACGGTCTCGATCGCGTCGGCCGCGCCGCACAGCGGGCCGACGCGCGCGACCAGCGGCGCGAGATCACCGTCGGCGCGCAGCCGGTCCAGCTCCACGTCGGAGCCGAGCCCACGCGCCAGCGCGGCGCAGAGCGCCGGCCCTTCGGCCGCCAGCGCGGCAGCGGGAATCGTGCCGACGGCGTCGAGCGGAGCACGCTCGAGCAACAGCAGCAGCCAGCCCTTGGCAATCGTCTGAGCGCGCCCCACGAGCGATTCCACCGCCCCCCACGCGATCGGTTCGGGGCGGTGAGGACGAGGCGTCCTCGAATCCGTCATCCGAGGGTCTATACCAGCAGCGGATGACGAGTGCGAGCGCGTATGGACACAATGAACCCGTGTCCAGAGCCCTGATCCCGATCTCCGACGCCCGCGCCGATGTGCTCGCGGCGAGCGTCCAGCTGCCGTCCGAGCCCGTCCCGCTTGCGATCGCGCTCGATCGCGTGCTCGCCGAGGACGTCGTCGCGGCGGCCGACGTGCCCCCGTTCGGAAATTCGGCCATGGACGGGTTTGCAGTTCATCACGGACCGTCCAGACGCTCGCTGCGGATCGTCGGCGAGGCGCGCGCCGGCAGCCCCGCCGGGGTCGTCGTCGGCCGCGACGAGGCCGTCCGCATCTCGACCGGCGCGCCGCTGCCGGACGGCGCCGAGGCCGTCATCCGCGTCGAGGACACGATCGAGCTGGGCGACAGCGTGCTGCTCAGCACCGACATCAAGGCCGGGCTCAACGTGCGCAAGGCCGGCGAGGACCTGCGCGCCGGCACCGTCGTGCTGAGAGCCGGCACGCGCCTGGGCCCCGGCGAGCTGGCGGTCGCCGTCGGCGCCGGCCTCGCCGAGGTCGGCTGCACGCGCGCGCCGCGCGTCGTCGTCCTCTGCACCGGCGACGAGCTGCGCGAGCCCGGCGCGCCGCTCGGCCCCGGCGAGATCCACAACTCCAACGCCGTGATGCTCGCGGCCCTGGCGCGACAGGCCGGCGCCGAGCTGCTGACGGTCGCGCGCGTGCAGGACACGCTCGCGGCGACCGAGGCCGCCTTCGCCGACGCGCTCACGCAAGCCGACGTCGTGCTCGCCTCCGGCGGCGTCTCGGTCGGCCCGCACGACCACGTCAAGCCCGCGCTGGCGGCGCTCGGCGTGCAGGAGCGCTTCTGGAGAGTGTCGCTGCAGCCCGGCAAGCCGACCTGGTTCGGCCAGCGCGGCGACCAGCTCGTCTTCGGCCTGCCCGGCAACCCCGTCTCCTCCTACGTCACCTTCCTGCTGTTCGCGCGACCGGCGCTGCTTGCGCTGCAAGGCCATGCGCAGCCGCTGCCGCCGCGGGGCGAGGCGCTGCTGACGATCCAGATGCCGCTGCGCGATCGCGAGCAGGCGGTGCGGGTGCGACTCGACGACCGCGACGGGCTGCTGCGCGCGACCCCCAACGGCGCGCAGGGCTCGCACATCACAGGCTCGCTCGCCGGCGCCGACGGGCTCGCCTTCCTGCCGCCCGGAGGCGGGCAGACGCGCAGCGGCGCCTCCTTCCCGATCGAGCGGATCTGAGCGGCAGCAGGGGATGACGGTGCGGCGCGGGCCGGACGGGCACAATCCAAGGACGATGGCCGCCGTCCTCGCCCTCTTCGCCCTGTTCGCCGCCGCCGCGGTGGCCGTCCGCCGCCGCGCCCGCCGCGGCTGGCCGGCGCGCGCCCGCATCGTCAGCGCCGAGGACAACACGACGCTCGACGTCCACGGCGCCGTCAGGTCGACGCAGGCGGCCGAGCTGACGCTGCCCGCGGCCGAGCTGGAGCAGCTGTGGAGCCCCCCGCAGCTGGAGCGGCTGGCGCGCACCTACTGGCGCTTCCTCTCGCGCGCGACGCTCGGCTTCGTGCGCGTCGACTACAGCGAGACGCAGCGGACGGTCGTGCTGCTGCGGGCGCCGCTGCGGCTGCTGCGCTTCCAGGCCCCCGAGTACGAGATGGACGGCGAGCGCGGGATCGTGCGCTGGCGGATCGAGGACGGCCTGTTGGTCGCGAAGGCCGGCCGTCACGGTGACGGCTACCTGCAGATCGACGTGCGCAGATGCGGCCCCGCCGACGACGCGCCCGGCATGCAACGGATCCACGTCGAGGTCGAGGTCGCGAACTTCTACCCGGCGATCGCGCACAGCATCAGCAAGCACCTCTACCGCTGGACGCAGTCGGCGATCCACGTGCTCGTGACGCACGGCTTCCTGCGCTCGCTGGCGCGGCTCGACCTCGCCGAGTCGCGCGTCGGCCGCTTCGCCGCGCCGCAGCACGTCGCCGACGTGCCCGATCCGGGCGAGCCGGCCGACTCGCCGACGCGCCCGGTCTGACGGGTCGACTCAGTCGTGGCGCCCTACGCCCGCGCCGCCAGCGACAGCGCGTGGCGGCCGTCGGCGTCCTCGAACCAGCCGTCGAGGCGCAGGCCGGCGGCCGCGTAGTCGCTCTCCACCCGCTCGCGCGTGAACTTGGCGCTGATCTCGGTGCGGATCTCCTCGCCGGCGGCCAGCTCGACGCGCAGGTCGAGCGCGCCGACCAGCACCGACGCCGGCCGCAGCGCGCGCAGCCGCATCTCGATCCACTCGTGCCGGCGGTCGAAGAAGGCGACGTGGGCGAAGCCGTCGAGCGGGAAGTCGGCCTCCAGCTCGCGGTTGACGACCGCGAGCACGTTGCGGTTGAACTCGGCTGTCACGCCGGCCGCGTCGTCGTAGGCGGCCTCGAGCGAGGGCACGTCGGTGACGAGGCCGGTGCCGAGCAGCAGCCGGTCGTCAGGCCCGAGCAGCTCGCCGATCTCGCGCAGCAGGCGGCGGCGGGAGCCGGGCGGGAAGTTGCCGATCGTGCCGCCGAGCAGCGCGACGATCCGCGGCGCGCCCGGCTCGGCCTCCGGGATCTCGCCGAGGTGGCGCTCGAAGTCGCCGACGACGCCGTGCACGCGCAGCCCGTCGTACTCCTCCACGAGCGCCTCGGCGCTGTCGCGCACGACCCCCTCGGCAACGTCGAGCGGGACGTAGCGGCGCAGCCTGCCGGCGGCCGCCATCGCGCCGAGCAGCACGCGCGTCTTGGAGGCGCTGCCCGACCCCAGCTCGACCAGCTCGGCGGCCCCGGTCGCGGCCGCGATCTCGGCCGCGTGCGCCTCCAGCAGCGCCCGCTCGGTGCGCGTCGGGTAGTACTCGGGCAGCTCACAGATCGCGTCGAACAGCTCGCAGCCGCGCGCGTCGTAGAAGTGCTTCGGCGGCAGCTCCTTGAACGGCCGCGTGAGCCCGTCGAGCACGTCGTCGGCGAGGCCGCGCTCGTGCACCGCGTCGTCGAGGTGGTTGTCGATCGCGATCGCGTCGTCGGCGGCAGAAGCGGAGACGGGGGTCATCTGGGGTCCTTTGCGATCCGGAAGCCGGCGAAGATCTGACGGCGCTGCGGGTAGTCCCAGTTGCGGAAGGTCGGCGTCGCGACGCGCGCCCGCGTCGCCCACGAGCCGCCGCGCAGCACGCGGTAGGCGTCACCGAAGAAGACCTCGGAGTACTCGCGATAGGGATGGGCGCTGAAGCCGGGGTAGCCGCCGAAGCTGCTCGACGTCCACTCCCACGTGTCGCCGATCATGCCGAGGCAGCCGCTCGGCGCGGCGCCGCCGGGATGGGCGCCGACGGGGACGGTGCCGTACTGGCGCCAGTCGACGTTCGCGCGACCGCGCGCGTCGCCGTCGCCCCACGGCTGCGCGAGCTGTCTGCCGGTCGCGTGGTCCCAGGTCGCCGCCGCCTCCCACTCGGCCTCGCTCGGCAGACGCGCACCATGCGCGCGGGCGAAGGCGTCGGCCTCGAACCACGAGACGTGCACGACGGGGGCGTCGGGGTCGAGCGGGACGAGGCGGTCCATCCGCCGCTGCACCCAGGCGCCGTCGCCGTCGCGCTGCCAGCCGGCCGGGCGTTCGATGTCGTACTCCTCCTTCCACGCCCACGCCTCGCGCGACCACCACTCGCGCCGCTCGTAGCCGCCGCCTTCGACGAAGGTCAGGAAGGTCGCGTTCGTGATCGCGGTGCGGCCGATGCGATAGGCCGGCAGCTCGACGGCGTGGCGCGGCCGCTCGTTGTCGTAGGAGAAGGCCTGCTCCAGCGGCGGCGCCCCGAGCGTCACGCGCGCGGCCGGCAGCTCGATCAGCTCCAGGCCGCCGGCGCCGGGCGCCGGCGCCGCGCCGTGCTCGCCGCGCAGCGGCGCCGGCAGCGCGTCGGCGGGCGCCGGCAACCCCGCCAGCTGCATCGCCTGCAGCATCGTCTCGCCGTGCTGCTGCTCGTGGCGGATCACCAGCTCGTGCACGAGCGGGTCGACGCCGTGGCGCGCGAGCGCCGCGAGCGTTCGCGCGCGCACCGCGTCGAGGTAGTCGAGCGCCTCCGCGCGGCGCAGGAAGGGGATCTCGCCGCGCTCGGCGCGCGGCGTCTCGAAGGCGTCGTAGACCTGCGCGAGGTCCGGCCGCAGCAGCTCCTGGCCGTCGAGCCGGCGGACCGCCCACAGGTCCTCGAACGCGGCGATGTGGCCGAGATCCCAGACGAGCGGGCTGAGCAGGGGCGTGTGCACCCGCTCGAGCGTCGCGTCGTCGAGGTGGCCGACGAGGCGCAGCGTCCGCTCGCGCGTCTCCGCGAGCACTCGCACGATCGTCTCGACGTCACTGGCCTGGGCTGCCGTCTGGCTCGGCATTGACGGAGAGTCTTTCACCTCGACGCTCGCACCGAAACCTGGAGCGGCGATGCGCCGGGTCTGCCGGCAGTGCTCAAGCCGGCGCGGCCGCGTGGTCCATGATCAGCTCGATCTCGGCGCCCTCGTGGTCGAGCAGGCTGGCCGGGATCCGCGGCGACGGGCCGGCGAGCAGCTGTCCGATCGCCCACGCCTTGCCGGCTCCTTCGGCGAGGATGATCGACTTGCGCGCGGCGCGCAGCACCGGCAGCGTCAGGCTGATGCGGTCGAACGGCGGCTTCGTGCCGTGGACCGGGACGCAGAGGCGCTCCTGTTCCTCGAGCACCGGGTCGTCGGGGAAGAGCGAGGCGGTGTGGCCGTCCTCGCCGAGGCCGAGGAGCGCGAGGTCGAGCCGCGGGATCTCGCCGCCCAGCTCGTCGCGCAGCTCCTGCTCGTAGGCGGCCGCCGCGGTCGCGCCGTCGAGCGTCGCCTCGGTCACCGGATGGATCGTCGGCGGCGGCTGCGACGCGCCGGCGAGCAGGTCGTCGACGACCATCTTGTAGTTGCTGTCGGCGTCGTCGAGCGGCACGCAGCGCTCGTCGCCGAACCAGAAGTGGACGCCGCTCCAGTCGTCGACGTGTCTCGCCAGCATGCGATAGGCGCGCGCCGGCGTGCGGCCGCCGGCGAGCGAGATGTGGGCGACGCCCCGTTCGCTGCGGGCGTCGGCGATGACGGCGGCGACACGCTCGGCGGTGGTGCGGGCGGCGGCCTCGGCGTCGCCCGCGACGGTCAGTTGGATCATGCGGCTGCCCAGTCCTTGCGCGGTTACGGGGGAGCGCTCAGCCTATCCAGGCGTGACGGAATGGCGCAGGTAGAGCGACCCGTTGCGCTCCAGCACCCAGCGCAGTTCCAGCCGCGCCGGCACGCTCAACGGCGCACCGCTCGTCATCGGCGGCTCCGGCCCACCGCCCGCCAGCAACGGCGCGACCGTCAGGAACAGCTCGTCGACGAGCCCTTCGTGCAGCAGCCCGCTCAGCAGCAGCGGGCCGCCTTCGCACAGCACCGAGCGGACCCCGTAGGCGCTGCGCAGGTGCCGCAGCGCGCCCGTCAGCAGCGGGCCGTCGTCGATCTGCTGCAGGTCGACGCGCGCCGCCACCCGCGGCGGCTCGATCGCGGCGGTCGTGTAGACGATCACGTGCGCCTCGGGATCTCCGAACAGCGGGATCTCCAGCGGCAGCCGGCCGCTGCGCGTGATCGTCACCAGCGGCGGCACCGGGTTGAGCCCCAGCGCCTCGCGCACGGCGCGCAGGTCGGCTCTGCGGATCGGGCGGCTGTAGCCCTCCTGCTCGATCGTGCCGGTGCCGACGAGCAGCGCGTCGGCCTGCGTGCGCAGGCGCCGGAAGACCTCGTGGTCGCCGTCGTCGCCGATCGAGCCGGAACGGCCGTCGAGCGCGATGCGGCCGTCGAGTGTCGCGGCGAAGTTGGAGATCACGAACGGGCGATCGACGGGCGCGCGCGCGGCGAGCCCGAGGTCGTGCAGCAGCTCGGCGCTGTCGACCGGTCCGGGATCGGGAAGGAGGCGGTTGAACTGCATCGGCGCCGGACTGTATCCCCCGGAAGCGCTCCGGCATATCGTCCGACGATCGAGGGCAGGGTGGTAGCGTCCGCGCTTCCGGCGCCCCCGATCACCTCCCGACCGCCGCCCCTTTCATGACTTCGAATCAGAACCGCCCCGATCGCAACCTCGCGCTGGAGCTTGCGCGTGTCACCGAAGCGGCGGCGCTGGCCGCGGCGCGACTCGTCGGCCGCGGCGACAAGATCGCCGCCGACCAGGCGGCCGTCGACGCGATGCGCTTCGTGCTCGACTCGGTGCCGATGAGCGGCACGGTCGTGATCGGCGAGGGCGAGAAGGACGAGGCGCCGATGCTCTACAACGGCGAGACGATCGGCGACGGTTCCGCGCCGGAGGTCGACATCGCCGTCGACCCGCTGGAGGGCACGCGCCTCTGCGCGCTCGGGATGCCGTCGGCGATCGCCGTGATCGCGCTCGCCGAGCGCGGCACGATGTTCGATCCGGGTCCGATCGTCTACATGGAGAAGATGGCCGGCAACGAGGAGGTCGCCGACCTGCTCGACCTCGACCGTCCGATCGGCGAGACGCTGAAGCTGGTCGCCGACCGCAAGGGCATGGGCGTCGGCGACGTCACCGTCGTGATGCTCGACCGTCCCCGCCACGAGCAGGCGATGAAGGACGTGCGCGAGGCCGGTGGCCGCATCAAGCTGATCACCGACGGCGACGTCTCGGCGGCGCTGCTCGCCGTCAGCGACCGCTCGCCGGTCGACCTGCTGTACGGGATCGGCGGCACGCCGGAGGGCGTCATCACCGCCGCCGCGCTGAAGTGCATGGGCGGCGCGATCGTCGGCCGCCTGTGGGCGCGCGACGAGACGGAGAGACAGGCCGCGATCGACGCCGGCTACGACCTCTCCAGAATCCTCACGACCAACGACCTCTGCTGGGGCGACGACGTCTTCTTCTCCGCCACCGGCGTGACCGACGGCGACGTGCTGCAGGGCGTCCGCTACCGCGGCAGAGGCGCGACGACCGAGTCGCTCGTGATGCGCTCGCGCTCGGGCACGGTGCGCCGCGTTCACGCCACGCACGACCGCTCGAAGCTGCGCGCGATCACGGGCGAGCGCTACGGGTGAAATCGGCCTGAGGCCGCTTTCAGTTGGGAGTTCCACGGCGGCGCGCTGAGCTGCGCGTCGCTGGTGGGAACTCCCGCTGGGTCTGCGCGGCCGTGGCGCTCAGCGCTTCGTGTTGTACGGCGTGACGTGACCGCCGCGAGCGCGGCGCAGGCCCCACAGCAGCAGCGTCGAGACGAGCACCGAGACGACGATCCCGGCGCCGCCCTCGTCGTCGAACAGCAGCCGCATCACCAGCCCGGCGATCAGCGTGCCGGCGAGGCCGAGGCCGATCGTCGCCCAGATCGACAGCGGGTCGGGACCGGGCAGCGCCAGCCGCGCGAGCGCGCCGACGACGAGGCCGATCAGCAGCAGCGCGAGCAGGTAGACGAGGAAGTCCATGGGCGCAGCGTACCCGGCGACGACCGTCCGCTCGCACAGGCGGCACGCCGCGGTGGGGCGTAGGATCGCGACGTGCGGAGGTATGCGCTGCAGAACGCGATCCGGCTGGCGCTCGCCGGGTCGATCGCCTTCGCGCTGACGCTCGGCTGGCTCGACGATCCCCACGCCGCGACGTTCGCCATCTTCGGCTGCTTCGCGCTGGTGCTGTTCTCCGACTTCAGCGGCAGCCCGGGCGTGCGCCTGCGCGCGTACCTGCTGCTGGCGCTGACCGGCGTCCCGCTGATCGCCGTCGGCACGCTCTGCTCCGAGACCCCATGGCTGGCAACCGTCGCGATGGCGCTGGTCGGCTTCACGATCCTCTTCTCCGGCGTCTTCGGCGGCACTTTCGCGGCCGGCTCGACGGGAGCGCTGCTCGCGTTCGTGCTGGCGGCGACCATCCCGGCCCCGATCGACGCGCTCGACGAGCGGCTGCTCGGCTGGGCGATCGCCACGGCGCTCTCGATCCCGGCCGCGCTGCTGCTGTGGCCGAGACGGCCGCGCGACCGTCTGCGCGCCGCCGCGGCCGTCGGCTGCCGTGCCTTCGCCGATCTCGCCCAGACCCACTGCGACGGCGACCCCGAGCTGCTCGCCGAGCGCCGCGCGGCGGCCGCGGAGGCGGTGCGCGAGACCCGCGCCGCCTTCTACGCGACCCCGTACCGCCCGGCCGGCGCGACCGGCCCGGCCGCCGCGCTGGCGGCGCTCGCCGACGACCTCGACTGGCTCGGGCAGTTCGCCGCCCGCCTGCTGCCGGAGCGCGACGGCGAGCCGTTCCCGCGCGAGAGCGCCGAGCTGCACGGAGCCGTCGCCGCACTGCTGGACGCCGCCGCCGCGCGCCTCGACGGCGGCGTCGGCGAGCCCGACTTCGCGCGCCTGAGCGCCGCCCGCGAGCGCTTCGGCGCCGCGCTGCTGCGCTCGCTCGAAGCGACGCCGCGTGGCGAGGAGGAGCGGATCGAGCGCGAGCTGGAGCACGCCTTCGCGCTGCGGATGATGTCGTACGCCGCCTGGCACCTGGCCGCCGACGCGCTGCGCGCCTGCGGCGAGACGGTGCCGGAGATCGACGCGATCGAGGCGAGGGACGCCGGAGCCCCGACGGCGACCGCGGCGCTGCGCCGACGGGGCGCGCGCGACGCGCGGCACGCGGCGGCCTCGGGCCGCCTCGCCGCGGCGTACGCGAGCACCCGCTCGATCTGGTTCCGCAACAGCGTGCGCGGCGGGCTCGGCTTGGCGCTGGCGGTCGGGATCGGCAACGCGGCCGAGCTGCAGCACGCGTTCTGGGTCGTGCTGGGCACCGTCTCCGTGCTGCGCTCGCGCGCGCTCAGCACCGGCGCCAGCGCCGTGCAGGCGCTCGCCGGCACGACGATCGGGATCGTCGCGGGCGGACTGGTCGTGCTCGCGGTCGGCGAGCACGAGGCGGTGCTGTGGGCGCTGCTGCCGCTGACGCTGCTGCTGGCCGCCTACGCGCCGAGAGCGATCTCGTTCGTCGCCGGCCAGGCCGCCTTCTCGCTCGCGGTGCTGGTGATCTTCAACCTGATCGAGCCGGTCGGCTGGTCGGTCGGGCTGGTGCGGATCGAGGACATCGCGATCGGCTGCGCGATCAGCCTCGCCGTCGGGCTGCTGCTGTGGCCGCGCGGCGCGACCGCCGTCCTGCGCAGAAGCCTCGCCGCCGCCTACGCCAGCAGCGCGGCCGTGCTGGCGGCGACGGTCGCAGCGCGACTCGGCGGGCAGGGCGCGAGTGCGGGTGTCGACGCGGGCGCCGGTGCCGGCGCGAGCGCGGGCGCGGGCGCGGCCGCGAG
>NZ_JAWSTH010000080.1:0-28940 GCF_033542075.1 Conexibacter stalactiti | reverse complement strand
GGCGCGGCCGGCACGGGCGGCGCGGGCAGCGCCGATCTCCCGCCGCGCCCGCCGACGCTGCTGGCCGGCCCGCCCGAGGAGCTGCCGACGCGGCTGGCGATCGGCGCGCGCCTCTGCAACCTGACGATCCCCAGCGCTCGCGGCCCGGAGCGGGCGCTGCACGTCGGCGGCGCCAACGTGCGCGCGCTGTTCCCCGTCGCGCCGCTGCACGACGAGCACGCACTGACGCTCAGCACGCTGAGCTACGGCCGCCACCTGCACGTCACCGCCGCGGTCGACGCGGCGGCGATCGGCGGCGCCGGGCGGCTGCCGGTGATGCTCGCCGACGCCGCCGAGGAGCTGGGCATATCGACCGGCGCGCGCGGCTCCCGCGGGCTGCCGTGAGCGCCGCACCGCGCCGCGCGCCGGCGGCTGGCTAGCATCGGGCGCATGGAACATGTCGGATTCATCGGCCTCGGGATCATGGGCGCGCGGATGGCGGCGGTGCTGCGGCGCGCCGGCTTCGAGGTGACCGTCTGGAATCGCACGCGGGCGAGAGCGGAAGCGTGGGCGGCCGAGCACGGCGGCAGCGTCGCCGCGACGCCGTCGCAGCTCGGCGAGCGCTGCGACGTGATCGTCTCGATCGTCGTCGACGGCGCGCAGGTCGAGCAGGTGCTGCTCGGCGACGGCGGCGTCGTCGAGGATGCGCGCGACGGCCTGCTCTGCATCGACATGTCGACGATCGCCCCGGCGCAGGCGCGATCGATCGCGGCCAAGCTCGCCGAGCGCGGCGCCGGCTTCCTCGACGCGCCGGTCACCGGCTCGGCGCCGAAGGCGGCCGACGGCACGCTGACGACGATGGTCGGCGGCAGCGACGCCGACCTCGCGCGCGGCCGCGCTGTGCTCGAAGCGCTCAGCGAGACGATCGTGCACGTCGGCCCGGTCGGCCACGGGCAGACGGTCAAGGTGCTGAGCAACGCGCTCGCGGCCGCGAACGTGACCGCGCTGGCGCAGGCGCTGCTGGTCGGTCGCCGCGCCGGCGTCGAGCTGGAGCGGATGGTCGAGGTGCTGCCGAGAAGCGCGGGCGGCTCGCGCATGGTCGACCTGAAGGCGGCGCCGATGCTGAACGGCGACTTCACGCCGCTGTTCAAGCTCGAGCACCTGCTGAAGGACGTCGACCTCGCGCTCGACGCAGGCCGCGAGCTGGGCGTGCCGTTCCCGGCGGCGGCGACCGCCGGCGAACTGCTGAGCGCCGGCGTCGGCCGCGGCCTCGGCGAGCAGGACTTCGCCGCCGTCGTCGAGGTGCTCGAAGGCCTCGCCGGCGTGCGCCTGCGCGACTGAACGACCGATTCGAGAACGCCGTCGTTTGCTTAATTGCGGCGGCCTCGGCATGGTAGGCCGATGCAGATCGTCTCGCTGGTGCCTGAGGGGGCGCCCAGCTCGCTCTATCGTGCCTTCATCCCGATGCAGGCCCTCGCCTTGGAGGGCCATCGGGTTCACATCGAGGAGCGCAACGCCGTCGGCGACCCGGGGCCCTTGCTCGGCTCCGACGTCGTGCAGATCTTCCGGCTGACGCACGCGCCGATGCGGCGGCTGGTCAGACAGCTGCAGGCGGCTGGTGTCGCGGTCGTGTGGGACAACGACTTCGACGCCGCCTCGGCGCCGCAGGGCCATCCGGTCAGCGACGCCTTCAGAGGGGTCGCGGCGCAGCAGTGGCGTGCCGGCGAGCTGGCGATGCTGAAGCTGGCCGACCTCGTCACGGTCCCGACCGACGAGCT
This sequence comes from Conexibacter stalactiti, assembly GCF_033542075.1. Lineage (NCBI taxonomy): Bacteria > Bacillati > Actinomycetota > Thermoleophilia > Solirubrobacterales > Conexibacteraceae > Conexibacter > Conexibacter stalactiti. The sequence goes on along the minus strand of NZ_JAWSTH010000080.1, from coordinate 27,183 downwards.
GGCCGAGCGCTACCACGCCGCCGGGGCGCGCGAGGTGCGCGTCGTCGAGAACATGCTGCCGCCGACGTTCGAGCGCCCGCGCACGCTGCCCGAGCGCGGTCTGACGATCGGCTGGGCCTGCATGCAGGAGCACTCGTGGGACTTCGAGCGGCTCGGCCTGCGCGAGGTCTTCGCGCGCGTGCTGGAGCAGCACCTGCACGTGAGACTGCTCGCGATAGGACTGGACATGGGGATCTCCAGCCGCCGCTACGAGTTCCACCAGTGGCAGCCGTACCAGGACCTGCCCGGCCTGATGGCGCGCTGCGACCTGCTGATCGCGCCGCTGGCCGACGTGCCGTTCAACCGCACGCGCTCGAACATCAAGCTGAAGGAGTACGCGGCCGCCGGCGTCCCGTGGCTCGCCTCGCCGGTCGGCGACTACGCGTGGATGGGCGAGGAGCAGGGTGGCCGGCTGGTCGCCGACGGCGACTGGCGCGGGCAGATCGAGGCCCTCGTGCGCGACGAGGGCGCGCGTCATCGGCTCGCGGTCGCCGGGCGCAGATGGGCCGCCGGCGAGGTCGTGCTCAACCACGTCGGCGAGCTGGAAGAGGTCTTCGGCGAGGCCGTCGGGCTGGCGCGCGCCTAGGGCGTGGCGCGCGCCGCGCGGCTCGTGCCGTGGCGCGCGGCGCGCGCCTAGAAGGCGTCGATCATCCGCGCCATCCGCCGCATCACCGCGGCGGCCGCGACGATGTCGCGCTCGGGCAGGTCGCTGACCGCCTCCTGCCAGCAGCGCCGCCAGGTGGCGCGCTTCTGCTCCAGCAGCTTGCTGCCGCGCGGCGTCAGCGAGACGACGACGAGGCGGCGGTCCTCGTCGCTGCGGCGGCGCTGGACCATGCCCTCCTGTTCGAGCTGGTCGAGCATCGCGGTGACGCTGGCCGGCGTCAGGTCGGCCGCCTTCGCGAGCTGGCCGGCGGTCGCCTCCTCGTCGGCGTCGAGCAGCACCAGCGCGCGCACCTGGGCGTAGGAGAGCGCGCCGGGGCGCTTCGGGTCGCGGCTGCGCAGCCGCCGGTCGGCGCGCAGCAGGTCGCCGAAGGCCGCGCGCAGCTCCTCGGCGACATCGTCGTCGGCGGCGCCCGCCTGCTCGCGCGCGTTCGTCACGCCGCTTCGGCCTCCAGCTCGATCTTCGCCTCGAGCGGGATCTCGTGCGCGCGGTGCTCGGCGCGGGCGCGCCGCTCGACGATCGTCAGCAGCAGCGTCGGCAGCAGCGCGACGACGGTCACGATCATCACGATCACGTACGTCTCGCCGAAGGCGTCGGCAAGCGCGGCGGGCGTCGGGGTCGCGCCGGCGTCGCGGATGCGGCTCTCCAGCGCGACCGACAGGATCGCCGTGCCGATCGACCCGCCGACCCGCTGCACGACGTTGAGCTGCGGCGTCGCGTGGTTGACCTGGTCGGGGCGCAGGACGCTGAAGGCAGCGGTCATCGACGGCATCATCGACATGCCGATGCCGAAGCCGCGGAAGACCATCGCGCCGGCCAGCAGCACGAACGACGTCTCGCCGCCGATCAGCACGAACGGGATCGTCGCGACGACCGTGATGATGCCGCCGATCAGCGCCGTCATGCCGCCGCCGAAGCGCTCGGTCGCGCGGCCCGAGGCGGCCATCGCGACGGCCGCGCCGAGACCCTGAGGGATCAGCAGCAGGCCGGTCGCGACCGCGTCCTCGCCGCGCACCGTCTGGAAGTAGAGCGGCATCAGGATCATCGCGCCGAAGAGCGCGGCGCCGAGGCAGAAGGTCGTCAGCGACGCGGCCGCGAACGCCTTGTTGGCGTACAGCCGCATGTCCAGCAGCGGTCTCGGGATCCGCAGCGCGTGCAGCACGAAGGCGGTGACGAGCAACAGGCCGGCGCCGAGCGGCAGCAGCACGCTGCCGGCGGTCAGCGATCCGGCGCTGCCGCTTTGCGCGAGGCCGTAGGTGACCCCGACGACGCCGAGCGTGACGAGCACGAGCCCGAGCGCGTCGACCTTGCCGGCGGCGGCGTCGCCCTTGTCCTGCGGCAGCAGCTTGACGGCGGCGACGACCGCCGCGATGCCGACCGGCAGGTTGATGAGGAAGATCCACTGCCAGCCGGCGTGCTCGATCAGCAGGCCGCCGAGCGTCGGGCCGAAGACCGGAGCGAGGATGATCGGGATGCCGATCGCGGCCATGATGCGCGGCAGGTTTCTCGGTCCGGCGGCTCTGACGAGGATCATCTGGCCGATCGGCGCGAGCATGCCGCCGCCGATCCCCTGCAGGACGCGGAAGGCGATCAGCGAGCCCGACGACCAGGCCAGCCCGCACAGCAGCGAGCCGAGCGTGAAGAGCACGAGCGAGGTGATGTAGAGCCTGCGCGCGCTGTAGCGCGTCGCGGCCCAGCCGGTGATCGGGATCACGGCCGCGAGCGCGAGCATGTAGCCGGTGACGATCCACTGGATGTCGTCGAGCGAGGAGTTCAGCTCGACGGAGAGGTCCTGGAGGGCGACGTTGACGATCGTCGTGTCGAGCACGGACATGACCATGCCGAGGATCACGACGATGGCGATCGGCCACACGTGCGACGGGATTCCGCCGCGTGAAGCCGCCGCCGGGGCGGGGGGAGAAGGGGGCATCGGGGCCTGACGCTAGGAGATCTTTTGGTGGCGAAAGATTAGATCACGAACCTTTAGGTGTCGAATGTGATGCCGGTCACAGTCGGTGCCCGCCGACGCGAGCACTGCAGGGCTGCTGCTGGCATGCCGCAGCAAACCTGCGCTGCTCGGCGAACGACGCGCGCGCCGGCGGCGCTACCTTCCCCGCGATGGCTCCGAGACTGCCGCGCGAGCGCACCCTGATCGTCGTGCTCGGCGCGCTCAGCGCCTTCGGACCGCTGTCGCTCGACATGTACCTGCCGGGCCTGCCCGACCTCGCAGGCGACCTCGGCAGCTCGGCGTCAGCCGCGCAGCTGACGCTGACCGCCTGCATGATCGGGCTCGCCGCCGGCCAGCTGCTGGCCGGGCCGCTCAGCGACGGGCGCGGGCGGCGCCGGCCGCTGCTGGCCGGGCTGGCGCTGTACGCGCTCGCGAGCACGCTCTGCGCGCTGGCGCCGTCGATCTGGCTGCTGATCCCGCTGCGGCTGCTGCAGGGGGCGGCCGGCGCCTTCGGGATCGCGATCTCGCGCGCGGTCGTGCGCGACCTCCACAGCGGCGCCGCCGCCGCGCGCGTCTACGCGCTGCTGATGCTCGTCAACGGACTCGCGCCGATCGTCGCGCCGCTGCTCGGCGGGCAGCTGCTGGGCGTGACCGACTGGCGCGGGATCTTCTGGCTGCTGGCGCTGATCGGCATCGCGCTGCTGCTCGTCGCCTGGCGGCTGCTGCCGGAGACGCTGCCGCGCGAGCGTCGCCACGGCGGCGGCCTTGCGGCGACGATGGCGCTGTTCGGCACGCTGCTGCGCGACCGCGCCTTCGTCGCCGTGACGCTGGCGTCGGGGCTCTCCAGCGCGATGATGTTCTGCTACATCGCCGGCTCGCCCTTCGTCGTGCAGGAGATCTACGGCCTCTCGCCGCAGCTCTTCAGCCTCGCGTTCGCGGCCAACGCGCTCGGGATCGTGCTGCTGGCGCAGGTCGGCGCGCGGTTGGTCGGCCGCCACGGGCCGCGCGCGTTGATGCGGACCGGGCTGCTGATCGGCTTCGCCGGCGCGCTTCTGCTGCTGCTCGCCGTCGTGCTCGACGCCGGCCTGGCGCTTGTGCTGGCGGCCTTCTTCACGTTCGTCGCGAGCATCGGCCTGACGACGCCCAACGCGGCCGCGCTCGCACTCGCTGACCATCCGCGGGCGGCCGGCAGCGCATCGGGGCTGCTGGGGCTCGCGCAGTTCGCGATCGGCGGCGCGGCGGCGCCGCTGGTCGGGATCGGCGGCAGCGGGACTGCGCTGCCGCTCGCGCTGGTGGTCTGTGCGCTCGGCGCGGCGTCGCTGCTCGCGTTCGCGTGGCCGGGAGCGCGGCTGCGCGGGACCGGGGCGGCGCGGTTGCGCTAGGCGGCCGGCCGGCGCTTCTTCGCCGGCGCTGACGCCGGCGGCGGAACAGCCTTGACGGCGGCGATCGGCGCACCGCAGCCGCCGTCGATCGCCGCGATGTCGGGCGGGCCGGGGGAGAGCGGGACGGCGCCGTCGGCGCGCAGGCCGTCGAGCACGACGCCGAGGTAGCGGCGCCAGAGCTCGGGATTGGCGCGGCCGTAGCGCTCCATCGTCGAGCCGATCACGCCGGTCAGGACGGGGATGTCCTCGGCGGCGACGTCGCGGCGGATCACGCCGGCGCGACGGCCGCGCTCCAGCACGGTCTCGATCCCGGTGATCATCTCCGTACGCAGCTCTTCCAGCCGCGGATCGACCATCAGCTCGGGTCTGGCGGCCTCACCGAGGCAGCGGTCGCAGGCGGTCATCTCGACCGTCGCGGTCATCAGCCCCTCGAAGGCCGTCCACGGATCGGGCTCGGCGAGCGCGGCCGCGAGCGTCTCGCGCATCCCCTGCGCGCGCTCCAGCACGACCGCCACCTCCAGCTCGACCTTCGTCGGGAAGTGGCGGAAGAGGGTGCCGGTGCCGACCCCGGCGCGGCGGGCGATCTCCGCCACGCCGACGTCGAAGCCCTCCTCGGCGAACGCCGCGGAGGCAGCGGCGAGGATCCGCTCGCGGTTGCGCCGGGCGTCTGCCCGCTGCGTCCGCTGCGCCTCGCCGCTGGGTGTCGTGTCGACGGTCGCCATCGCGTCAGTCGTGTTCGACGATACCGGGGTCGGCTCCTGTTTGGACCGGGTCAGTGCGCCATCGCGACGGCGCCTGCCTCCTGGGCGTTGATCGTGGCGGTGTCAGCTCTGCGGATCAGCAGCGTGATCGCGACCGCGCCGATGGCCATGAAGATCGCGCCGATCAGGAACGCGAGGTGGTAGCCGTCGACCAGCGCCTGGCTGGCCTGCACGCCGTCGGCGATGCGATCGTCGGCCCGCGAGGTCGCGAACGTCGAGAGGATCGCGAGCCCGAGCGCGCCGCCGACCTGCTGCGAGGTGTTGAAGAGGCCGGAGGCGAGGCCCGCGTCGTGCTCGTTGACGTTGGTCGTCGCCAGCAGCGTCAGCGGCACGAACAACATGCCCATGCCTATCGCGAGGACTATGACCGCCGGCAGCAGCTCGGTCACGTAGCCGCCCTCGGGCGTGATCCGCGTCATCAGCAGCAGGCCGACCGCGGCCATCACGAGCCCGATCAGGATCTGCGCCTTGACGCCGATCCGCGGGATCAGCTGCTGTGCGGCGACGGAGCCGCCGATGATGCCGACGGTGAACGGCAGGAACGCGAGGCCGGACTTGATCGGCGAGTAGCCGAGCACCTCCTGCACGTAGATCGTCGCGAAGAAGAACATCGCGAACATGCCGGCCATCGCGAGCACCATCACGCCGTTGGCGGTCGACAGCGAGCGCGTCTTGAAGATGCCGAGCCGCACGAGCGGGTGCTTGTGGACGCGCTCGACGAGCACGAAGGCGATCAGCAGCGCGACGCCGAGGGCGCCGAAGCCGAGCGTCGTGGTGGAGCCCCAGCCGTCGGACTCGGCTCTGACGATCGCGTAGACGATCGCGACGACGCCGCCGGTCACGAAGATCGCGCCGAAGAGGTCGAAGCCGGTCGCGCCGTCACCCTTGGACTCCGGGATCAGCCGCAGCGAGGCGACGAAGGCGGCGATGCCGATCGGCACGTTGACGAGGAAGATCCACTCCCACGAGAGCGACTCGGTCAGGACGCCGCCGAGCAGCAGGCCGAACGCGGAGCCGGAGGCGGCGATCGCGCCCCAGGCGGCGAGCGCCTTGGTGCGCTCCGCGCCGTCGGCGAAGGTGGTCATGATGATCGACAGCGCGGCGGGTGAGACGAGCGCCGCGCCGAGGCCCTGGAGGCCGCGGAAGGCGATCAGCATTCCCTGCGAGGTCGCCAGCGCGCAGAGCGCTGAAGCGAAGCTGAAGAGGATCACGCCGGCGAGGAAGACGCGCTTGCGGCCGAAGAGGTCGGCGGCGCGGCCGCCGAGCAGCAGGAAGCCGCCGAACAGGAGCGTGTAGGAGTTGATGATCCACGCGAGGTTGCCGGCGGAGAAGTCGAGGTCGTGCTGTATGGAGGGCAGCGCGACGTTCACGATCGTGGCGTCGAGCACGACCATGAACTGGGCGAGGCAGACGAGCACGAGCACGACCCAGCGGTTGGTCTCGGTGCTCGACCCCTGCGGGGTTACGGCAGGTGCTGTTGACATTGCGGTGAGAGGTCCTTACTGGAAGCGGAGTGGTCGATCCGGTTCGGAACGGTAACACAAGGGGAGCGGGCGCTCCGGTTAGGGTTTTGTTAACCGGAGCGGTCGCTCCGGTCGCCGCGCGGGCGTGTGCCCTTGCACCCGCGGGTAGCGTCAGGACATGAACCGATCGCATGAAGGGGCCGACCGCGTCGGCCACGGGGAGGCCTCGCTGGGCCAGGCGCAGTCGAGCAACCCGCCCGACGATCCCGACATGATCACGGCCGGCGCGCCCGACCTCGACAGCGATACCGACTACGAGGGCGAAGGCACGCCGCCGCCCGCGGAGCGTGGCAACGAGGACCCCGCCCCCAACGCGCCGTAGCCTCGTCGTCTCGCGATGACCGCGGTTCTGTGCACCTCAGCGATGCACAGATCCGCACTCAGCGATCGGCGGCCAGCAGCGCGGCGCCGATCGCGCCGCCGAGGTCGCCGAGCGCCGCCAGCCGCACGTCCGGCGGACGGTCGTCGTTGAAGAGGTGGGGCATCATCGCCTCGAGGATCCGCACGCGGTACTCCTCGCCGAGCCGCAGCCCGAGCCCGCCGCCGATCAGCACGACCTCGACGTCGAGCAGGTTGACCGCGGAGGCGACGCCGGTGCCGATCGCCGCGACCGCCTCGTCGACGATCTCGGTCGCGAGCTTGTCGCCGGCGTCGAGCGCACGCGACCAGATCCCGCTCGTCAGGCGCGGTCTGTCGTGCTTCTTCATCAGGTGGAAGAGGTCGGTCTTCTCGCCGTCCTCGTGACGCTTGCGGGCGTGTGCCTCCATCGCGCCGCGCCCCGCGTACGCCTCCATGCAGCCGTGGCGGCCGCAGGGGCACTTGCGGCCGCCCTGCTTGACGACCATGTGGCCGATCTCGCCGGCCGCGCCCTCGCCGTCCCACGTTCTGCCGCCGAGCACGACGCCGCCGCCGACGCCCGTGCCCCAGAAGACGCCGAGCAGCGAGCGGGTGCCGACGCCGGCGCCGAGCACGACCTCGGCGTCGGTCGCGACCGAGACGTCGTTGCCGAGCTTGACGGTCACGCCGTCGAGCGCGTCCGAGAGCGCGTGCGCAAGCGGGAAGACGCCCTCCCAGTCGGGCAGGTTGCGCGCCTGGCCGACACTGCCGGCGCTCGCGTCGATCGCGCCGGGCGAGCCGACGCCGACGCCGGCGAGGTCACCGGCCTCCGCGCCGGCGCCCTTCGCCGCCTCGCGCAGCGCGGCGGCCATCGCGTCGGCGACGTCCTGCGGGCCGCCCTTCAACGGGGTCGGGTGACGCGCCTCGCCGAGCACTCTGTTGTCGTCGTCGACGACGACCGTCTGGATCTTCGTACCGCCGAGGTCGATCCCGCCACGCAAGCTCATCTCGGCAGCATAGAGGTGCATCCGGCGGTCGCTGGGAGTTGAGCGCCGGTCTCCGTTTGCTCACAGGAAAGTGACAGGTCGGTCACAACCTCCCGTGTGGCCGTTCCTAGGTTGGCGCGCGTCGTTCCATCCCTCACAGGAGTCGCATGTCCAGACGCAGAATCGCCGCCCTCATGGGCGTGCTCGCCGCTGTCGGCGGGATCGCCGGCACGCTGCCGGCCGCCGCGACGGCTGAGCCCGTCACCGTTTTGACGGAGAGCTTCGACGGTGCCGCCATCCCCGACGGCTGGAGAGCCGTCGAGGGCACCTGGAGCATCGCCGACGGCCGGCTGCTCGGCGTCTCGGCCAACAGCTCGCAGCAGAGCCGCATCACCTTCGGCCCGCACCTGCGCGACTTCCGGTTCGAGGCGACGGTCCGCTTCGAGACGGTCGCCGACGCGGCCCGCTGGACGGCGCTCGCGCTCGACATCCAGGCCGACGGCAGCGCGCCGTGGCAGCACGCCGCGATGCGCTCCAACACGGCCGCGGCCAACGGCACCGAGTTCGCTCAGAGAACGGCCGCGGGCGCCTGGAACGTCACCAACGCCGCCGCCGCGCCGTCCGCCGCCGGCACCGGCAGAGACGTGAAGGTCAGAATCGTCGTCCACGGCAACCGCGGCGAGTGGTGGTTCAACGACGTGCTCGTGCAGAGCACGAAGTCGCTGCTGCGCTCGCAGACCGGCGGCCTCGGCTTCGTCGTCAACGGCGCGAGAGTGACCTTCGACGACGTCAAGGTCACCAAGCTCGACAGACAGTCGTACGTGCTGCCCAACGACGGCAGCGCCTACCCGCGCAACATCGCCCACCGCGGCTACTCGTCGCTGGCGCCCGAGAACACGCTCGCCGCCAGCGCCGCCGGTGCCCGCGCCGGCGCCGACTGGGTCGAGACCGACGTGCTCACCAACGCCGAGGGCGTGCCGTACATCTCGCACGACGGCACCGTCGACCGCACGACCGACGGCACCGGCGCCGTCGCCGCGCTGACGAGCAGCTACCTCGACACGCTCGACGCCGGCTCCTGGTTCGCTCCGGCCTACAGAGGCCAGAGAATGGAGACGCTGAGAAACCTCATGAACGAGGTGAAGGTCAGCCCGGCCGACTTCCTGCTGGAGATCAAGACGCCGCAGACCAGAGAGCAGGTCGCGCGGATCGTCCAGGAGGTCGTCGACGCCGGGATGGTCGAGCGCACGATCATCCAGAGCTTCGGCGATGACGTGATCCGCTACGCCCGCGAGGCGAACCCCGACATCGAGCTGGCGATCCTCCGCGGCGCGCTCGACGCCGACCCGGTCGCGGTCGCCAGAAGCCTCGACGTCGTCGCCTACAACCCGAGCTGGGACGCGATCAGGGGCAAGCCGGAGATCGTCGCGGCGCTCAACGCCGCCAGCATCGCGGTGATGCCGTACACGGTCGACGATCCGGCCCAGTGGGCGCGGATGCGCGACGAGGGCGTCGACGGCATCATCACGAACAAGCCGGGCGAGCTGACCGGCTGGGAGTGGGGCCTGAGAACGGCCGGCAACGGCGGCGGAACCGCCAGAGCCGGGATCCTCGCGCCGGTCGACGGCGCGCAGCTCAAGCGCGGCGACAGCTTCGCGATCTCGCTCGACACCGGCTCCGCCGCTGTGGTCGAGGCGAAGCTCGACGGGGTCGCGATCGCCGACGGCGCGGTCGTGCGCGCCGACGAGCTGGCGCTCGGCTCGCACACGGTCACTTTGACCACCACGAGCGCGAGCGGCGCGTCGAGAACGGCGAGCGCGAGCTTCGTCGTCGTCCCGTCGGTCGCCGGTCTCTCGCACCTCGTCGCGGTCAACCGCGGCGTGCCGAACGAGCTGCGCCCGGCTTTCCTGGCGGAGGTCGTCACCCGTCGCTGGGGCCGCCTGACGAGACTGCTCGCCGCGCACGAGAGTGAGCTGGGCGAGAGCGCCGCCGAGCGGATCGGGGCTGAGACGGCCGCGCTGCTGGCGGCCGAGGGGCCCGGCCCGGAGGAGCCCGGCACCGGCACCCCCGGCCCGCAGGGGCCGAAGGGCGACACCGGCGAGAAGGGCGACAAGGGCGACACCGGCTCGGACGGCCCCGCGGGTCCCGCCGGCACGAACGGCACCAACGGCGTTGACGGCAGAGACGGCGCGGCCGGCCCGGCCGGCCCCGTCGGTCCCGTCGGCGCCAAGGGCGAGAAGGGCGACAGAGGGGCCAACGGCCGCGACGCGCTCGTCACGTGCAAGATCACCGGCTCCAGCTCGTCGCAGAGAGTCAGCTGCTCGGTGACGTACGGCGCGCGGGCCAGCTCCGCGAAGGCGAGCGCGCGGCTCCTCAGAAGCGGCCGCACCTACGCGAAGGGCCGTCTCGGCGGCCTCAGAGCGACGCGCAAGATCGCGCGCGGCCGCTACACGCTGCGGGTCGCCAGCAGCGGCAAGGTGCTCAGCGAGAAGGTCACGCTGCGGTAGAGGTCCTTCAGGACGCGGCCGCCGCCGCCAGCAGGTGGGGCGGCCGCATCTGAAGTACGAGTTCAGAGCGAGCCTGCAGCGTCCACCTTGCTCTGAACGTTGATCATCATATTAGTGTGATGGTGGGCGCAAACGTTGGTGTCAGAGTCCCTGAGATAGTTGATGCCGCGGGGCAGCTGAGAACTGTTAGCGGCGTTGCGCTCAATATTCCCGATGTGCTCACTGACACCGAGCTGACTGCTCTCGTCGCGATATTACGGTTGAAGACCGCAGTGACGCCGGTGAAGTCGTATAGACATCTGGGTCCGGCTATGTAGGTGACTAGGAGGCCGGGGAAGAGTGAGAACACTTCCGTGCGCACCGAGCTTATGTCGGGTAGTGTGCCTCTGAAGCTCACGTATCCGAGGGAAATTCCGCTTAGCAGTTGGACGCTTCTGATCGCAGCACTGCAGCTTGAGAACGTGGTCCCGACGGTGGTTCCTAGGATGGTTCCTATCTGGTTGAGGTAGGACTTGGGTGTGCTGGAGACGAGTGAGATGCCCAGCGTGACATCGCACGTTGTCGTCAGACCAGAGGTCGAGAGTGTGAGCACCCCGAACGCCGATATTAGAGATCTGTTGAACGACAGTCTTGTGGCCGTGGCCGAGCCGGCTGCCACCCCGAATGCGAGCATGACAAGCACGCAGGCGGCGGCTGTTCGGATGGGTCTGCTCTGAGACATGAGGTTCCCCGATCGATAGTGGTCAACGAATGGGGATGCGCGCATCCGTCCGCATGCGCCGTTGCGTTGCGAACGAGCGAGGCGGATAGCATCACACTATAAGCCTAGAAAGTAGGCTTGTAAAGAACCGAAAATTGGTAAGTACGCAGGGCAGGCCACATGCGGTTCTCCCGCTTGGCGGCCGGCGGCCTCAGCGGCCAGCGCGGCGTCCTACGCCCTTTGGGACTACGACTCGGCGACCGAGCCGAGCTGCTGCTCGGCCCAGCGCTCGACCAGCGCGCGCTGGATCGGCGTCAGCTGCACGTCGGTGCCCTGCTCGACGGCGCGCGCGGCTTGCGCGAGCGTCATCCCGACGCCGGTCAGGACGCTGCCGATCAACGGCGGCACGTCGCTTCCGCAGACGCCGCAGCCGCACGTGGGGTCGGTGTGAGTGGCCATGGTTCGAAGATAGCGGGCAAACGGCTGGCGCCGTTTGCCTGACTGGATCGGCTGGCGCCGATCCAGCGGGGCGCGTCAGCGGGGCGCGGGCTCTTCGTCGGGCGCCTGCTGCTCCTCGGCGTGCAGCGCGCCCTCCTGACGCAGCACCAGCCACGACAGCCACATCCCGACCGCGAACAGCGGCAGGCCCATCGCGACCTTCGCGACGCCGAGCGCGACGACGGCGCCGGCGATGTACATCGGCAGCTGAACCGCCAGCCGCAGGGCGAAGACGCCGACCCAGATCCACGTCACGTGCGAGTAGATCCGCACGAGCTTCGGGTTTCTGCGCCATCTGGTGCCGGTGCCGGCGATCATCCCGAGCGCGAGCCCGACGATCGGCCAGCGCAGCACGATCGATCCCGTGAGACCGATCACGTAGGCGCCGTTCAGCAGCAGCCCGGGGAGGAAGAAGTCCTCCGCCTTGCCGGTGCGCGAGACGACGAACGCGGAGATCGCGATCCCGGCCAGGCCCGACAGCGCGTACTGCACTGTCTGTCTGCGCACGAGCCGCGCGATCGCCATCACGACGCTGATCGCGACGGCGACGATCGCGGCCTCGTTCGGCTCCAGACCGCCGACCGTGTAGGCGATCACGAACGCCGCCGCCGGGAGCGCCGACTCGACGATCCCGAGCGGGCCGCCGAGCGCCTCGGCGAAGGCGGCGCCGGCCGTCGGCGCGCGCGTCGCGGCGGCGACGGCTTCGCGGCGCGGGTCGTGAGGCTCGTCGGTCATCTGCTCATGGTGACGCAGTCGGCCACTCGCCTGCGTCGCCCTTGGCGTGGCAGGGCGATCAGGGGACACGGAGGGGGCGAAAACGGTCGCCGGTTCGCCTCTGGCGGCGGATGCTCGCGCTCGTTCTGTTCGCCGTCGAGGTCTCACTCATCCCGGAGCCGATCGGACTCGATCTGAGCGTGACGGGGAGCGGGCTCGGCGCTCTCATCGCCGCCGTCGTCGGCGTCTGCCTGCGGCTGCCGCCGCTGCGGCTTCAGCAGGTGATCGTCGGCGGCACGATATTTCTGGGCACGTTATCCGCTGTAGCGCTTTTCGCGCTGCTGTTGTTCTCTTAGGAGCATGATGAGCCGACCCCAACAACTCTTCTTCCTGCTCACCGGTCTGTTGCAGCTGATCTTCTTCACGGGTCCGGCGCTGAGCGGCATGCCGCCGCTTTTCGCGATCGCGCTGATCGTCGTCTCGTCGCCCTTCATCCTCGCGCTCTGCCTCTACGAGGCGCGCGCGGCTAGACGCGACCGCGAGTGCGGCGAGGAGCGATGAACGGAGCGGCGGGCGCTCAGGCGACGACGAGGACGGGCGTGCCGATCGCGACGCGCTCGTAGAGGTCGATCACGTCGGACGGGTCCATCCGGACGCAGCCGTGGGAGGCGGCGCTGCCGAGCGAGCCGACGTCAGCGGTGCCGTGGAAGCCGACCGAGCCGTTGAAGCCGATCCAGCGGGCCTTCAGGGGGTTGTTCGCCGCGCCGCCGGGGATCGTCTGCCCGGCGAGGTCGCCGGCCCACTCGGACTGCGGGACGTTCCACGGGGGATCGACCTGCATCGACTGGACGACGTACTGGCCCTCGGGCGTCGGGTACTCGGCGGAGCCGACCGCGACGTTGTAGGTCGTCGTCAGCTCACCCTTGTCGAAGACGCGCACGGTCGTGCTCGACTTCGAGACGGTGACGACGGTCGGGGTCGCCTCCCAGACCTGGTCGGTCGTCTTCGCCGGAGCGACCTTCACGACCTCGGCCTTGAAGGCGCGCTCGCCACGCGGCTTGCGCAGCGCCTTGACGATCTGGCGGCGCAGTCTGATCGGGTCCTCGAGTCTCGAACCCTCTTGCGAGTCGGTGACCGAGACGCTGTCGACGCTGATCGCGAGCGAGGCGTCGACGGCCGGCTTGTCGACCGATCTCGCGATCCGGTCGACGAACGCGCCGACGGCCTTCTGGTTGAAGGCGACGACGACCTTCTCGTTGCCCTCGACGCTGCCGCCGGTCAGCTCGCGCCAACCGCGCTCGATGAAGTTGCCCTGCTCGCCGCGCTCGAGCGCCCGGCGGATCGCGCCGTCGAAGGCGAGGCCGACCTTGGCGTCGGCGGCGGACAGCTCGACCGTTCTGCCGCCGACCTCGACCTTGACCGGCCGTGCGGCGGGATCGCCGACGCGTCTCTGCAGCAGCGCTCTCGCCTCAGCCGAGCTGAGACCGCCGACGTCGACGCCGGCGATCGTGACCCCCTTCGGGATCTGGTCGTTGGCGGCCCGGGCGTTCCAGCCCAGGACTCCGACACCGGCAGCGGCAAGCAGCAGCAGGGCGCCAGCTATGAGCAGGAGCGTCCGTGCTCGGGTCATATTGCTTCGCGTCGACACGTCGAAGGAAAGTAGCGGGCTCGGCGGCTGGCGTTACAAGATCGCTTTCACGCGGGCCCGGCGATGTCAGCGTCGAGACGTGCCGAGGGGGAGCGGCGGAGGCGAACGCGACGGCGCGCGGGCGGTCCGGGCGCGGCGCGGGGCGGGCTGAAGCCGGCTGCCGAGGCGAGGCGCGATCCGGCAGCTTCTGCCGCTATCGTCGCCGGTCGTGCCCACCCCGTCGCGTGCCGAATCGACCGTGACGCCGCTCGCGCCGCTCACCACGCTGCGCCTCGGCGGCCCCGCCCGCCGGCTCGTGCGTGCGACGACCGAGGCCGAGCTGATCGACGCCGTCACCGCGCTCGACGCGGCCGGCGAGCCGCTGCTGCTGCTGGCCGGCGGCTCCAACGTCGTGATCGCCGACGCCGGCTTCGACGGCACGGTCGTGCACATCGCGACCACGGGGATCGCGCGCGACGGCAACGTCCTCGACGTGCAGGCCGGCGAGCCCTGGGACGGCGTCGTCGCGCACGCGGGCGCGCTCGGGCTGGCGGGGATCGAGGCGCTCTCCGGCATTCCCGGGTCGGCCGGCGCGACGCCGATCCAGAACGTCGGCGCCTACGGCCAGGACGTCAGCCAGACGATCGTCTCCGTGCGCGTGCTCGACCGCGCCAGCGGCGAGGTCGCCGAGCTGAGCGCCGACGACTGCGGCTTCAGATACCGCACGAGCGCGTTCAAGGGCCGCGACGACCGCGTCGTGCTGTCGGTGCGGTTCGGGTTGGCGGAGGGGGGCGCGGGCGAGCAGGGCGCGAGCGCGCGCACGGGTGAGCCCGGCGCGAGTGCGCTCGGCGCCCCCGTCGCCTACGCCGAGCTTGCGCGCACGCTCGGCGTCGAGGTCGGCGCGCGGGCGTCCTTGGCGGAGGTGCGCGGCGCGGTGCTGGCGTTGCGGCGCGGCAAGGGGATGGTCGTCGACCCGGCCGATCCCGACTCGGTCAGCGCCGGCTCCTTCTTCACCAACCCGATCCTCGACCCTGACGCCTACGCCGCGCTGGCCGTGCGGGCGGAGGCGTCCGGGGCGCCCGCGCCGCCGGCATTTCCCGAGCCCGACGGCCGCGTCAAGACCTCGGCCGCGTGGCTGATCCAGCACACCGGCTTCACGCGCGGCCTGACCAGCGGCAACGTCGCGATCTCCTCCAAGCACACGCTCGCGCTCGTCAACCGCGGCGGCGCGAGCACCGCCGAGCTGGTCGCCTTCGCGCGCGAGATCGCCGCCGGGGTGGAGCAGGCCTTCGGCGTCGCGCTCGTGCCCGAGCCGGTCTTCGTCGGCCACCGCTGGTGAGGCAGGGCGCGGCCGCGCCGCCGCGCCGGGTGCTCAGTTGAGCGCGGAGGCCAGCTCGGTGCGGGCGCGCACGCCGAGCTTGGCGTAGACGTGCGAGAGGTGACGCTCGACCGTCTTCTCCGACAGGAACAGCGCGGCCGCGACCTGCTTGTTGCTGTGGCCGCGCGCGACCAGCTCGGCGACTGCCAGCTCGCGCTCGGTCAGGCCGACGCGGCCGGCGGCGTCGGCGGCGCGGCGGGCGCCCATCGAGATGCGCGCGCCCGCCCGGCGCAGCTCACGCGCCGCCTCGTCGCGGTCGGCGAAGGCGCCGAGCCGCCCCGCCGTCGCCGCGACCGACTGCAGCCGCTCCAGCGCCGCGTCGCGCTGGCCGTCGGCGAGCAGCGCGCGGCCGGCCAGCAGCTCGGCGGCGAGCTGCTCCTGGCGCAGCCCCGCGCGCAGCGCGTCGCCGGCGGCCGCCTGCGCCAGCCGCACCGCTGAGCTGACGTCGCCCTGCGCCAGCCGCAGCTCAGCGTCGGCGCGGACGGCGCGGAGGGCGGTCGCGGGCATGTCGAGCCCGGCCGCGACGGCGGTCGCCTGCCGCGCCCAGCGGGCCGCCTCGTCGAGCCGGTCGGCGGCGATCGCGGCGCGCGTCGCGGCCAGCAGCACGCCGCCGACCGCGGTGCGGTTGATCCGTTCCAGCTGCTGCCCGGCGATCGTCGTCAGCTCTGACAGCAGCCGCTCCGGGTCGCGCTCAAGCCGCACGATCGCGTTGTTGGCGAGGCCGGTGACGGTCGCGCCGCGCGGGTCGCGCGCGCCGAACAGCTCGTCGCTCTCGGCCGCGGCGCGCTCGGCGTCGGCCTGCTGGCCGCGCACGGCCAGCACGCGCGCTCTCTGCGTCAGCGCGAAGCCCAGCTCGTAGCCGCGCCCCTGCAGGCGCGCGCCCTCCTCGGCGACCTCGACGTGCTCCAGCGCCGCGTCCAGCTCCAGCAGCGGCAGCTCCGCCAGCGTCAGCAGCACGTGGAAGTGGAGGAAGATGTGGCCCTGGCGGGTCGCGCGCGCGACCCGCATCCCGCGCCGCAGCACCGGCACAGCAGCCGCGTAGCGCTCGACCTGCGCGAGGTTGCCGCCGACCGTCCAGGCGGCGTCGACCTGGTCGGCGAGCGCGTTGTCGCCGGCGCCCTCCAGCAGCAGCGCCGCCTGCTCGATCTGGGCGCCGGCCGGCTCGCCGAGCAGCAGGCGGCCGAGCGCTCGCTGCGACTCGATCGCGGCCGAGACGACCGCGAGCGCGTCGCCGTCGAGCGCGTCGAGCGCCTTCAGCGCGCGCTCGGACCAGCTCGCGACGCCGGCCGCATCGCCCTTGAAGAACGCGATCGCGGCGCGGTACTGCAGCAGCCGCGGGCGGCGCGGTGGCGGCGCCTCCTCCAGCGCTCGCCGCAGCCGCTCCTCGGCGACGCCGAACTCGCCCAGCAGCACGTCGGTGATCGTGACCGCGGCGATCAGCGACGAGCGCCGGTCGGCTTCGGCCGGCCCCAGCAGCGCGATGCAGTCGTCGATCGCGGCGCGGCTCTCGTCGAGCTGGCCGGAGGAGGCGAGCGCGAGCCCGAGCGGCGCCAGCAGGTCGGCACGGCGCGCGTCGTCGCCGTGCGGCAGCAGCCGCAGCGCCGCCGCGTACCAGTGGGCGGCGGCCGCCGGCGAGCTGCCGAGCGCCTCTCTCGCCGCCTCGCTGAAGAGCGCGATCGCCGCCTCGTCGCCCGCGGCCGCGTAGCGCTCGACGTGCGAGGCGCGCAGCGCCGGCGCGGCGGCGCGCCGCTCCAGCAGCGCGGCGGCGCGCGCATGCGCCTGCAGCCGCCAGCCGGGCGGGATCGCGTCGGCGACGGTGCGGTGGACGATCGGGTGGCGGAAGCCGAACACGCGGCTGGCGGCGGCCGGCCGCACGAGCCCGGCGGCGACGAGCCGGTCGAGCGCGGCGAGCGCGGTCGCCTCGTCGAGGTCGGAGGCGGCGACCGCGACGTCGAGGTCGAACGGGTCGCCGGCGACCGCGGCGCCGTCGGCGAAGGCGGCGGCGGTCGCGTCGAGCGTGTCGAGCTCCTGCACGATCGCGGCGGCGAGCGTGCCGGGGACCGGCTCGTCGGGAGCGCTGCCGGCGGCGCTGCCGCGGGCCAGCTCGCGCAGGAACAGCGGATTGCCGTCGGCCTCGTGCAGGATCCGCTCGCGCACGGCGGCGTCGAGGTGGTCGGGCAGCAGCGCGCGGGCCGCTCTGCGGCGCAGCGGGGCGGGGCGCAGCTCGTCCCAACCCTGCGCGCGGCGGCCGGCGTCCAGCAGCCGCGGCACTCTGCCGGGGCGCAGCGCGAACAGCAGCAGGAACGGCACGCGCGGCGGTCGCCGCAGCAGGTGCAGCAGCAGCTCGACCGACGCCTCGTCGGCCCACTGCACGTCGTCGAGCAGCAGCGCCAGCGGCCGCTCGCGGCCGAGCTGCTCCAGCAGCCCGCGCAGCGCCCGGTGAAGACGGAACCGCTCCCACGGGATCGCCGATGGTGCCGGCGGCCGCGTCTCGGCATGCGCGGCGACGGCCGGCAGGACCGCCTCCAGCTCGGGGCCGAGCGCTTCCAGGCGCGCCGGGCCGAGCGTCGCGACGTGGTCGTCGAGCGCGTCGACGACGAGCCCGAAGGGGACGTCGCGCTCGTGCTCGGCGGCGCGCGCGGCGAGCACCAGCAGGCCGGCGTCGTCCGCCTGGGCGGCCGCGTGGTCGAGCAGCGCGCTCTTGCCGATCCCCGCCTCGCCGGTGATCGCGAGCAGCCGCTGACCGGCCGCGCCGACGTCGGCGAGCGCGCGTTCGAGCGCCGCGATCTCGACGTCACGACCAAGCAGTGCCACACGCTGAAGGGTGACAGGCGCGGGCGCGGCGAGGGGAGGGTCGCGGCGGTGGGCGGTGGGCTGGGCGCGGGCGCGGCGAGGGGAGGGTGGGGGATCCCCCGTCTCCCCGTCGGGCCGGCGCGGCGCGACGGTGTCGGCAGTGCTCAATCCGACCGACAGGAGACCCACCATGACCCGCCGCTTCCCGCTTCCCTCAGCCGCCATCGCCGCCCTCGCCGGCGCGGCGCTGCTGCCCGCGCTCGCCCCCTCGATCGCCGGCGCCGACGTCGCCAGCTCCGACGGCGCGACGATCTGGGTCAGAGGCGACGACCGCAACGAGACGATCGTGCTCTCGATGACCTCCTCCGGCGAGGTCGAGATCAACAGCGACGAGACCGGCCCCGGCTGCACGCGGACGATCTTCGAGTCGACCCGCTGCCCGCTCGGCCCCGGCGGCGTCGTCGTCGCGATGGCCGGCGGCAGCGACAAGGTCACCAGCCTGATGCTGACCGAGGGGATGCTGCCCGACGGCGCGCTGCAGGTCGACCTCGGCGCCGGCGACGACCGCTTCACCGGCGCCGACAGCGCCGAGACGATCGTCGCCGGTCCAGGCAACGACACGATCGAGACGGCCGGCGGCGACGACAGCATCGACGGTGGCGAGGGCAACGACACGATCAACGGCGGCGGCGGGCGCGACACGCTGCGCGCCGGCCCGGGCGACGACGTGCTCGACGGCGACGCCTACGCGACGCCGGCCGCCGACACGATCGACGGCGGCGAGGGCAACGACAAGGCCGTCGGCTGGAACATCCCCGACGGCGACCTGCACCCGCCCGTCACCGTCACGCTGAACGGCGCCGCCGACGACGGCCGGCCCGGCGAGGGCGACAACGTCGCCGGAATCGAGCGGATCACCTCGCACGTCTCCGGCACGATCGCGCTCAGCGACGCGCCCGACGTCGTCGAGATGTGGGCCAACCAGGACCACGGCAACTCGACGATCGCGACGCTCGGCGGCAACGACACCGTCACCGGCGGCAACTCCAGCGAGACGATCGACGGCGGCGCCGGCGACGACCGCCTCGAAGGCGGCTTCGGCGACGACACGATCGTCGGCGGGGCGGGCCGCGACACGATCGTCGGCGACAAGTCGGCGAGCCAGTGCGGCCTGTTCGAGAGCTGCTCGATGCCGATCGGCAACGACACGATCGACGTGCGCGATGGTGTCGCGGACTCGGTCAGCTGCGGCGTCGGCACCGACCGCGTGATCGCAGACGCGGCCGACACGATCGCGCCCGACTGCGAGACGGTCGAGCGACCGGCCGTCGTGGCGCCGCCGAGAGCGGAGACGCCGAGAGACAGCACGCCGAGAGGCACGGCGCCGAGAGGCGGCAGCGCCGACGGCAAAGCGCGGCTGACGGCCGCCGGCAGCGTCCGCCTCGGCAGCGCGCTCGCGCGCGGCATCAAGGTCAGAGTCGCCGGCATCAAGAAGGGCAGCAGAGTCGTCTTCACCGCCCGCGCCGGCAAGCGCACGGTCGCGCGCGGCGCGGCGCGCGTCGGCCGCGGCGGCACGGCGACGGTGACGCTGCGCTTCACGCCCGCCGCCAGACGGTCGCTGCGACGCGCCCGCAGCGTGAAGCTGACGGTCGCCGGCAGCGGCGCCCGCGCCCTCGTCCTGACCCTCCACCGCTGAGGAGCCGATCGCGATGTCGACCCTGCTGGCGTACACCTCTCCGGCCGCCGGGCACCTCTTCCCGCTCGTGCCCGGTCTGCTGGAGCTGCGGGCACGCGGCCACGAGGTCCATGTGCGGATGGCCGCCGCGCACGTGCCGGCGCTGCGCACCGTCGGCCTGGAGGCCGCCGCCGTCGATCCGCGGATCGAGGCGATCCGCGTCGCCGACCACGAGGCGCGCCGCGGCCCCGACCGGCTCAAGCGCGGCTTCGCGGACCTGCTGGAGCGCGGTCCGCTCGACCGCGACGACCTCGACGCGGCGGTCGCGCAGGTGCGACCGGATGCGCTGCTGGTCGACACGCTCGCCTACGGCGCCCACGTCGCGGCCGAGCGCGGCGGGCTGCCGTGGGCGATCACACTGCCGTCGCTGCTGCCGCTCCCGGGCGCCGGGATCCCGCCGTACGGGCTGGGGCTGCGGCCGGCCTCGGGCCCGCTCGGCCGCGCGCGCGACGCGCTGCTGTGGCGCGCGGTGGTGCGGATGTACGGCCGCGCGCTGCTGCCGCCGCTGAACGGGCTGCGGGAGGCCGCCGGGCTGCGGCCGTTCTTCAGCCCGTTGCAGCTGTTCGCCGCGCCCGACCGGCTGCTGGCGCTGACCGGCGACCCGCTCGAGTACCCGCGTGACGACCTGCCGGCGCATGTGCGGCTGGTCGGCGCGCAGGCGTGGGATCCGCCCGCGGTCGTGCCGGGCTGGCTGAGCGCCCCGGGCGACCCGTGGGTGCTGGTGACCTGCTCGACCGAGTACCAGGGCGACGAGCAGCTCGCGGCGACCGCGATCGAGGCGCTGCGGGAGCTGCCGGTGCGGGTGCTGGTGACGCTCGGCGGGGCGGCCGGGCGCGGCGGCGTGCGGCTGCCGCATGCCGCCAACGTGCGCGTCGAGCCGTTCGCGCCGCACGGTCCGGTGCTGGCGCGGGCGGCGGCGGTCGTCTGCCACGGCGGCATGGGGATCGTGCAGAAGTCGATCGCGGCCGGCGTGCCGCTCGTCGCGGTCCCGTTCGGGCGCGATCAGCCGGAGGTCGCGCGGCGCGTCGCCGAGTGCGGCGCCGGGCAGGTCGTGCAGCGGCGGCGGCTGACCCCGGAGCGGTTGCGGACGGCCGTACAGAACGCGCTCGGCGCCGATGCGCGCGCCGCTGCGGCGGCCGTGTCAGCGAGGCTGCGGGCGGCCGGCGGGCCGGGCGCGTTCGCGGACGCGGTCGATGAGTTGCTGGCTCAGCCCACTCTGACGAGCATCTTGCCGGTGTTGGCGCCGCGCAGCAGGTCGATGAACGCCTGCGGCGCGGCGTCGAGACCGTCGACGACGGTCTCGCGGTAGCGCAGCGCGCCGCTCGCCAGCCAGCCGCCGACCTGCTCGATGAATCTGTCGCGCAGGTGGGCGTGGTCGGTGACGATCATCCCGCGCAGCTGGGCCCGGATCCCTATCAGGCGCCACATGTTGCGCGGGCCGGGCTGCGCCTCGGTCGCGTTGTAGCCGGAGATCGCGCCGCACAGCGCGACCCGGCCGTGCAGCCGCAGCGAGCCGATCGCCGCCTCCAGCTGCTCGCCGCCGACGTTGTCGAAGAAGACGTCGATTCCGTCCGGCGCGATCGCGCGCAGCTGCGCGCCGACCTTGCCCGCCTTGTAATCGATCGCGGTGTTGGCGCCCAGCTCCTCGGTCACGTAGGCGCACTTCTCCGGCCCGCCCGCGATCCCGATCACGCGCGAGGCGCCGAGCAGGCGGGCGATCTGCGTCGCGGCGCTGCCGACCGCGCCGGCGGCGGCGGAGATGAGCACGACGTCGCCGTCTCTGACCGGCGCGACCTCGACGAGGCCGGCGTAGGCGGTCAGGCCCGGCATCCCGAGCACGCCGAGGTATGCCTGCTCGGGCACGACGGTCGTGTCGATCTTCTGCACCCGCTTGGCCGGCAGCAGCGCATGGTCGCGCCAGCCGAAGCCGTGCAGCACGCGGTCGCCCGGCGCGTAGCGCTCGTCACCGGAGGCGACCACCTCGCCGACGGCGCCGCCCTCCAGCGCCGCGCCGACCTCGAACGGCGGGACGTACGACTTCACGTCGTTCATCCGCCCGCGCATGTACGGGTCGACGCTCATCCACGTGTTCCGCACCAGCAGCTCGCCGTCGCCCGGGTCGGGCAGCTCCGTCTCGACCAGCTCGAAGTCGCCGAGCCGCGGCTCGCCGTGCGGGCGCTGCTTGAGGTGGATCTCGCGGGCGGTCGTCATGAGGTGTCAGTCTCCTTGGGTGCGGCGGTGCTCGACTCCGGTCGTTCCCGCGATCAGCACGTCATGCACCATGCTCGGCGGGAAGAGGCCGTGGTCGACGACGCCCGGCGTCGCGTCGAGGCGCGCGGCGAGCGCGGCCGGGTCGTCGATCGGCTCGTGCAGGTCGGCGATCACGCCGCCGTCGGGCGAGCGCGGGGTGCCGGCGCGCAACGTCGCCTCGGGCAGCCGCGCGAGCGTCGCCTCCAGCCCGAAGGCGTGCAGCTCCAGCGGCAGCGGCGCCCGCAGCCGCTGCACCGGCTTGTCGGCGGAGGCGATCACGACGAACCGCCGCGCCGCGGCCGCGACCAGCCGCTCACGCGTGTGCGCGCCGCCGCCGCCCTTGATCAGCCAGTTGCCGGGCGTGACCTGGTCGGTCCCGTCGATCGCGATGTCCAGCTCGGCGAGCGCGAACGGCTCGACCGCCAGCCCGAGCGCCCGAGCCGCCTCCTCGGTGCGCGGCGAGGTCGACACGTAGCGGACCTCGCGCAGCGCCCGCTCGGCGAGCGCCGGCAGCAGGTACGCGACCGTCGAGCCGGTGCCGAGGCCGACCTTCATCCCGTCTTCCACCAGCAGCGCCGCGGCCTCGGCCGCCGCGCGCTTCTGCGCCTCGATCTCGCTCGCCGTCATGGCGGGGAGCGTAACGCCGCCATCCGCTCGCGGCGCGGCCGCCCCGCCTCGCGGATCACGATCTTCACGACGGCGGCGAAGGGGACGGCGAGGATCGCGCCGACCACTCCCAGGATCGAGCTGGCGATCAACACCGCGACGATCGTCGTGAAGGCGGTCAGCTCGACGGCGCGGCGGTAGACGATCGGATAGACGACGTAGTTCTCCAGCTGCTGGTAGATCAGCTGGATCACGCCCATCCCGACCGCCGCGACCGGGCTGACCGTCAGCGCGACGGCGACGAGGATCACCGCCGCGACCGTCGCGCCGACCTGCGGGATCAGGTCGAGGAAGCCGGTGATCACCGCCAGCACGATCGGGAACGGCAGCCCGAACGCCCACGCCGAGACGCCCGCGACGGTGCCGGCGACGAACGAGATCGCGACGTTGCCGATCAACGACGAGGAGACGGCGCTGATCGACTCCTCCACGACCGGCCGCCAGCGCGCCTCGATCGGCGGCGGCGCGAAACCGAACAGCCAGTCGGTGATCGACGGGCGCTCCATCAGCAGGAACAGCGCGAGGAAGGTCAGCGTCACGAGCGAGAGGACCGAGCCGAAGACGCCGCCGGCGATCCCCATCAGCGTGCTGGCGGCCTCCGGCAGCCCCGCGGCGAGGTCCTTCAGCGCCTCTCTCACGTCGTTCTGCGCGCCGGAGGAGACGAACGTCTCGAACGCTCTGCTGTTCGTCAGCTCCTCCCAGTACTGGGGCACCTCCTGCAGGAAGTCGTGGACCTCGTCCCAAAGCGGGCCGACGGTGATCACGACGATCAGGAAGACGACGACGAAGAGGCCGGCGAGGACGGCGACCGCGGCCGGCCCGCGCTTCCAGCCGCGTCTGACGAGCGCGCCGACGACCGGGTCGAGCCCGAGCGCCAGTATCCCCGCGACGAAGATCGACAGCAGCGAGCCGAGCGAGATCAGCGCCAGCCCGATCACGGCGAGGAAGGCAGCGACCAGCAGCAGCGTGCGCAGCGGCACGATCAGCTCGACCTGCTGACGCGGCGGCCGCTGCTGCGGCGCGCTGGGCGGCTGTTCGCTCACGCGCGCCACCCTACGGGGCGCCGCGCGGCCGCTCAAGTCGGTCCGGCTGCTGCGGGAGGATCCGCGCATGAACGTTGAGATCCGCCACGCCCCCAGCTTCGCCGTCGCCCGCGTCACGCTCGCCGGAGGTGAAGCGGTCAGAGCCGAGTCCGGCGCGATGATGGCGACCTCGGGCGGTGTCGACGTCGAGGCGAAGATGCAGGGCGGCCTGATGAAGGGGCTCAAGCGCAGCATGCTCGGCGGCGAGTCGCTGTTCGTGACGAGACTGACGGCGCCCTCGCAGGGCGGCTGGGTCGACGTCTCCGCCGCGCTGCCCGGCGACGTGAGGGTGATCGAGCTGGGCGGCCCGATCAACATCTCGCGCGGCAACTGGCTCGCCTCCTCCGACGGCGTCGAGCTGGACACGAAGTGGGGCGGCTTCAAGAACCTCTTCGGCGGCGAGGGCGGCTTCTTCATCCACGCGACCGGCTCCGGCTCCGTGATCGTCTCCTGCTACGGCGCGCTCGACACGATCGAGCTGGCGGCGGGGGAGAGCGTCGTGCTCGACTCCGGCCACGTCGTCGCGTTCGACCCCTCGACGCAGTTCACGACCCGCAAGGTCTCCAGCGGGCTGATGAACACGCTCAAGAGCGGCGAGGGGCTCGTGATGGAGTTCAGCGGACCCGGTCGCGTGCTGACGCAGTCGCGCACGCCCAACGCGCTCGTCGCCTGGCTGACGACCGCGCTGCCGTTCAGTCGCGCGTAGCGGCGCGGGTGCCGCGCGAGCCGCGGTCGCTCAGGCGGCCGCGGCGACGGTGACGCCGTCGGCGCCGGTCACGAACCGCAGCAGCGACAGGTTCGCGACGGCGGCGTCGGCGTCGAGGCCGGCGAGGTCGTGCGTGCCGTCGACCGCGAGCGTCGCGCAGCCGGCGAGGCGACCGGCTCTGAGCCCGGCCGGCGCGTCCTCGACGACGAGGCAGCGCGCCGGGTCGACGCCGAGCCGCTCTGCGCCGAGCAGGAACGGCGCCGGGTCGGGCTTGCCGCGGTGGACGTCGTCGATCGTGACCGCGACCGCCGGCTCGACCAGCCCCGCGGCGCCGCCGCGGGCGCTCAGCAGCGGGCGCGTGCAGGAGGTGACGATCGCCGCCCGTCCCGCCGGCAGCGACGCGAGCGCGGCGGCCGTTCCCGGCCGCAGCACGATCCCGTCGGTGTCGGTCTCCTCGTACTCCATGATCCGCGCTATCGCCCCGGCGACGCGGTCGGTCGGCAGCAGCCGCGCGACGATCTCCGCCGCCGGCATCCCGTGGCTGCCGCGCAGCGCGCTCAGCTCGATCTCCTCCTCCGCGGCCCATCTCGCCCACGCCCGCTCGACCGAGGCGGTCGAGTCGATCAGCGTGCCGTCGAGGTCGAACAGGATCGCGTCGAAGCTGCGGCCCGCGAACGCCGTCGCCGGGTGCGGCGCGACGCCGCCGGCGCCGGGCGCGTCGCCGACGAGGTGCGTGGAAGGCGGCTGGGTCATGCGGCCATGATGGCGCGGGCGCCGATGCACCCGTTTGGCGGGGGTTGAGGGGCGAAGGCGGGGTGGCGCGTCGGCGCGGCCGTCGCGCGCGGGGCCGCGCGAGGCGTAGGCTGGCCCGATGCGGGTGACCCTGTGCGGAGCGTTCACGCTCGAGCCGCGCGACAGCGCGGCCGCGCTGCCCGGCGGCCAGGCGCGCCAGGTGCTGACGTACCTCGCCGCGCGCCCCGGCCGGCTGATCCGCCGCGACGTGCTGAGCGACGTGCTGTGGCCGGCCGCCGGGACGGCGCCGCAGGATCCCGACGCCGTCCTCTCCAGCCTGCTGTCGCGGCTGCGCCCGCTGATCGCCCCGGCGAGCGTGCAGAGCAGCGGCGGCGGCGTCGCGCTGACGCTGCCGGAGGGATCGACCGTCGACGTCGAGGAGGCGGCCGGCGCGCTCGAGCGGGCCCGCGCCGCGCTCGCCGAGGGGCGGTCGGAGATCGCCTGGGAGGAGGCGACGGTCGCGCTGGAGATCGCCGAGGCCGGCTTCCTGCCCGAGCAGGAGGACGACTGGGCCAACGGCCCACGCGAGCTGGTCCAGACGATGCGCGTCGACGCGCTCGAAGCGCAGGCGAACGCGTCGGTCGCGCTCGGCGACGGCCAGCTCGTCGCGGGCGAGGCGGCGGCGCGGATCGCGGTCGTGCTGGCGCCGCTGCGCGAGTCCGCGCACGCCGCGCTGATGCGCGTGCTGGCGGCGCGTGGCAACGCCGCCGAGGCGCTGCGCGTCTACGAGCAGCTGCGGCGGCTGCTGATGGAGGAGCTGGGCGTCGCGCCCTCGCGTGAGCTGCGGACGCTGCACGAGCGGCTGGTGGCGGCGCCCGACGCCCCCGACGCACCCGCGGGCGGCGGCGCGGGCGCGGGGGCGGACTCGGGCGCGTCTGCGGGCGGCGCGACCGGCCCGGATGCCGTCGAGGCGATCCTCGCCCGCCCGCCGCTGCCCGCGGTCGTGCGGGCGCTCGGCAGCGGCGAGGCGATAGGGCGCAGAGCGGCGCTGAGACAGCTCCACCGCAGCGTCGAGCTGGTGCGGCGCGACGGCCCGCGCGCGGCGGTCGTGCTCGGCGAGCCGGGGATGGGGACGTCGCGGCTGGCCTGCGTCTTCGCGCGCGAGCTGTACGACGACGGCGCCTACGTCCTCTTCGGCCGCGCCGACCCCGGCGCGGCAGGCGGCACGACCGCGCTGCGGGAGGCGTTCGAGCCGCTCGTCGGCGGCGACTGGGACGAGGCGGCGTGGGTGGCTGCCGGCGTCGCCGAGGACGGCGGCGACGGACCGTGGGGGCAGGTGCTGAGCGAGGCCTGCCAGCGCGTGATCGAGGTCGGCCGGCGGCAGCTCGTCGTCGTCGTGATCGACGACGCCGAGGCGCTCGACGACGCCAGCGCGCGGCTGCTGCGGATCGTGCTGGAGGCGCCCGACACCCACCTGCTGCTGGTCCTGACGGCGACCTCGCGGGCGCTGCGCGGCGGCTCGGCGACCTGGCACGTGCTCGACCGCCTGCGTCAGGTCTCGCGTCGTGACGACGTCGTGCTCGACGAGCTCGACCGCGCGCAGGTCGCGGCGTTCGTCGCCGACGAGCTGCCGGCCGCGCCGGGGGCGCTCGGCGCGGCGCTGTACGACTACGTCGGCGGCCATCCGGTGCTCGTGCGGGAGGCGATCGCGGCCTTGCGCGACGTCCCCGACCCGCTCGCCGCGCTGAAGGAGGTCGTCCCGCGCACGCTGCGCGCGAGCGTCGCGCAGCGCTACGGACGGCTCGGCGACGACGCCCGCCGCGTGGTGCGCGCCGTCGCCGCGCTCGACGCCGTCGCGGCCGTCGGCCGGCTCGCGCTGCTGCTGGAGCTGTCGCGCGAGCGGACGATCGACGCCGTCGCGGAGGCGAGCGAGGCGCGGCTGCTGCGGCTGGAGCGCGACGGCCGCCACGTCGCCTTCCACACGCGCGTGGAGCGCGACGTGATCGTCACCGCGCTCGGTCGCGCCGAGCTGGCGCGGGAGGCCGCCGGGGCCGTCACCGTGCTCGGCGCCGCCGGCCTCGACGCGCCCGCGCTCGGCCGGCTGGCGCTGCGCGCGGTCCCCGCGCTCGGCGTCGACGACGCCGCCGGACGTGCGCTGC